>JAVBSA010000055.1:0-5128 GCA_031556915.1 Victivallis sp. | reverse complement strand
CACCAGCACCCCGGCTTCGAACTCAGCGGCAAATTCCAGCGAGCGGTTCAGGTTGCGGAGCATAATCGCACGGTTTTCCGGCTTGACGGCGCCGGGATCCCATTCTTCTCCCCAGTGGGCGTGGGCTCCGTCGAAGCGGATACCGTATTTCCGGTTGAGCCGTTTCAGGAAAACAGCAAAATCCGGTTCGTCCGGGAGCCTCAGCATATGAGTATTGGGCAGGGCGAAACGATGTACGCCGAATTCGGCATATTCGGCATAGATTCCTTCGAACACCCGGTCGCCGGTCAACCACCAATCATAAAAATGGGAAACTTCCTTTACCAAGATATCGGCCTCCAGGCTTACCGGAGCGAAGCGATTTCATCATCGCTCAAGACTCCGTCATAGAAAACAAAAGAACGGATGATCCCGTTGAAACCGTTGATGTTTTTGCCCACGCTCTCCGGAACCCCTCCGACGTAGAAGACCCGGGAATATCCGTAGGATTCCCCGTCGATCACCTTTTCGGCTTCGGGCGCGCCGTCGAGATAGAGCTTGACCGCATGTTTCCCGTCGGCGGTCCGGGCGACGGAAAACGCAACCCGGAAGAAACGGCCGTCGCCGGGACGCACCGTCCGTTTGGAAGAAAGTTTGATGTTATTGTCGAACTTGCCGGTGGCGTTATTTTTGAACCAGAGCGAAAGGACAACCTCTCCTTTTGCGTTGACGGAAAGAACGTTATGAAATCCGGGACGCAGAAAGAGAATACTTTCCCTTTCCGGCAGAACCGGAAGAACGGCGGTGGCCGCAACCGTAAATTCCCCGGGCATTTTATCCGCGGCTTCCAGCTGGAGATAAGAGTTCTGCCGGTCGAAGCGATAGCCGGCAAACCGTTCGAAACCGACTTCGCTGAACCCCAGCAGTACGCTCCGCGGCATGGTGATTTCAGCTTTTGCATTGATTTCAAAAATCTTTTCCGCTCCCGAAAGAGTTCCTGCAATCAACATGACGGCGCTCCAAAAAATCAGTTTTTTCATTTTGAATCCTGCTGTTTGTCTTGTATCGTTACTCCGGCGGGAGAGAGAAGAAATGTTTCGCCCGTTTTCAGAGACACGGTGATTTTATCTCCGTCATACTTTCTGCCGGTAAAATATTCGACCAGCTTTCCGGGTTGTTTCGGGGTGATGACCGCGGTTAAATCCTTCGGCGCGTAGAGTGCGATTTCCCGGCCGTTGGAGAAAACCGCCGGCCCCGGCTCCGTATAAAAATGCACTCCGGAAAGTTTCCCGGCATAACGGAACAGTTCCGGCGGAATCACCGTCGTGCCGCAGAAGATATGCGGTTTGCCGTTCACCATCCGCAGAACCACGGCCGGGTCTTTGTTTGAATAGACTCCCAGCACTTTGTCGTTCGTCTTCACCTCCGGCGAAAGAACCGGCCGGACCTTGACGATGTCGGGCACTCCGTACCGGAGGGCCGGCCCCATTTTATCCGGCAATCCGACCGCCTTGCCGGCCGCGGTCGCCGTGACCGCGAGCGTCACCTCATCGGGAACCTGCCGGACGGCAAATCCGGTGGTTTCCCGTACCGCGTCGAGCGAAAAACGCCCGCTTTCCAGATCGATATAACCGGGCGCCCAAAGCCAGATGCAGCCATTTTCCGCGGCATAGGCGCGCATCGCGGAACGCTGGCCGGCGTCGAGAGCGTAACAGGAAAGGAAGAGGGTCAGCTTCGACCGGCTGCGTCCGTTGAGGATATCGTCCTGCAGATAAACGCCGAGCGGCGCGCCGATATAGCCGAATTGAAAAATATGGTCGGTCGCAAAATTCGGCGGTCCCCCTTCTTTGGAATGTTCCCCGATGAAATGCATCGCGCCCCGCTGGTCGAGCGCGACGGCGCATTCCGGCTCGAAAGGCCGGGGATCGGCGAGGAGCGCTTCTTCCAGCGGCAGGAACTCCTTCATGGTCAGCCAGATGTCAGGATCGTCGAACCAGCCGGCGCCGTTGAGATCCATCCACCAGAGCGCATGATTGTTCAAATAAGAGAAAACCAGATTGCGCCGGAGCATATCGGCGGTTTCCCGCGGCGTGCGGCAGGCGGACATCATCGACGGCCCGCCGTCGTTGGTGACATACCCCAGATAGGTCGCGGTATCGTCCTCGTTGAGCCAGAGCTTGCCGGCGGCGGCAATGCTTTGCAGAACCCCCTGCGTGACCACGGTCTGGTTGCGGCGGCGGCCGTTGTAGTTGAACGGCGAGCAGAAGAAATCCACATCCGGCGATTCAAGTACCTTGCGTAACGAAAGATATCCCGATTTGCCGCCGCCGCCGTACCACGAACCGAGCGCGGTATACCCATAGAAAAAACCGACGAGGCGGCCGGGGCGTTCTTCCCGGACGACTTTCGCCAGGTTGCGGATTGTCGTTGAAACCAGTTCGGTATGGAAAACAAAGAAATCGAGCAATTTTTGATCGGCGGCGGGTTCCCGCAAAAAATTCCTGCCGTCTCCGGTCCGTTCCGCATGGGCGGGAACCTCGGCGGTTTCGAGCGTTGCCTTCGGATCCTGCCATGCCTGTTGGAGGGCCGCATCGTTCCGGTATTTCTCTTTGAGGTACCGGCGGAAGCCGGTCCGGGTGGACGGGTCGTAGCCCTCCGATTCCCGCAGATAGAACGTGTCGTAAAGCCACTCGGAAGTATGAAGCCCCGCGAGGTGATATCCGGCAATCCGTCCCGGATAAGTCTCTTCATAGAACCGGATCGTCCGCCGCAAGGCGTCTGTGACCTCCCGTTGATAGAGTTCCGAAGCAAGGGCCGGAAGCCGTTGTCCGCTGAACCTGCCGCTTTTGCCGGTATTCCACAGGGAACCCGCCTCCGGATGGAGTTGGAACCACCAGGCCGGCGGCGTGGTGAGGACACGGACCAGCATGAAACCGTCGGGATTGGCCTTGAAGAAACGGTCGGCGGTCTCTTGATTGCCGGCTTTTATTTTCTCCAGTTCGCCTTCCTGCCACAGGAGTTCGCCGTGTCCCTCGAAAATCTGAACCCCGGCGATCCGGGAGGCGTAGCCGTATTCCCGCGGCACCGCTTCCCGGGAGTAACGGAAATGTCCGTGCTTGAACGAGCCGAAAAAGATGCGCGAAGGGATCACTTTGCCATTCAGGAAAATGCGCGGAACTCCCCGGTCTTTTTTTACTTCGAAGAAATTTTCCTGCCCGTCAACTCCGGCGGCGACGGCAAACAGTCCGCCCAGAAGCGCAATGCGCAGAAAACAACTGACCTGACCCATCTTCACCTCTTCCCTTACAGCGTAATCTTGTTGAAATTGGCATCCAGAAAGTGAGCCGGCTTTGATATGACAGGCTTGTGGATGTTGGAGGCGGCTGACGAATGCGTCTCGTTTTTGACGATTTCGAGTGAACCGGGGTGTGCCGCCCTGGCATGGCCGTCGGCATAAGCCGCAACCGTGTTGCTCCCGTGAATCTGCAATAATCCGGAGCCCGCGTCAGACAGATTGAAAGTGACCCACGGTAATTTATGGGCATCGGTTCCGCCGTCTCCGATCAAAAGGAACGCCGACGGGTATTTGAATCTGTTCGAAATGAAAAACGCGCTTACCCCCGATGTAGCTTGCGTCCATGCGGAACCTTCCCGGGTGGAAAATGCCCACATAATGTTCAAGTCGGCCGGAGACAGCATTCCGGTGCTGCCGCAGAAATCATAGGCTTTGTCCCCCTGGCCGGATTGCGCGCTGGTCAACTTGAAATTTTTATCGAACGTTTTGGCTTGACCGGTGGAGGGGCAAACGGTGACGCCCCAATTGATGTAAGGCTGAAAGGCCATACTGTTTTTGGCGCCGCAATTGCTCAAAACCATCGCCCAGGAATTCTGGTTGATAAAGGCCGGTATATAACCTTTATAGTCGTCGGCATACATCTGAATGCCCTGCATCACCTGCTTTTTATTGGAAAGACAGGAACTGCTTTTGGCAACCTCGCGCGCCCGGCTCAGCGCCGGGAGCAGCATCGCGGCGAGAATCGCAATGATCGCTATCACGACCAGAAGCTCAATCAGTGTAAAAATTCTTTTCATCTCCGGCCTGTCCTTTCTTATTTCCGGTTCATTGTTCAAACTGATTAATGGAATCATAGCAAATCCTTTCTTGATTGGCAAGTGAAGAATCATTTTTTTCAGGGAAAAAATTCTTTGTTCAACAATCGTTCAATTCTCATTTCCGCAGGCGCAGCGTTCTCACTTCAAAGGGGCGGAAATCGAGCAAAATGCCGCCGTCGCTTTCCGCCGGCGGAATTTCACCCTCCCGCCATTCCAGCGGATCGCAGTTCCGGACTTCCAAACCGGGAGCTTCCAGGTGCACCGCCGAATGCCTGCCGCGGCTTTCCACCAGGCGCACAATAAGATCGTCTCCGCGTTCCGCCCGTTTGAAGGCTTCCAGCCGCACCCCGTCCCCTACCAGCCGGAACGGCGGCATCGGCACCCCGGCCACCCCTTCCAGGCACAGCGGCTCCCGGTTCAGCGCCTCCGCTTCCGCCAAAACTCCCGATTCCCGGAAATCGCCCGGATGCGAATAAACCGCATAGGTGAAGAGATGCGTCCCGTTGTCGCAGCTGCGATCCTCCATAGTCGGGCTCCGCAGCAGGCTCAGGCCCAGCTTCCCCCCGGCCGTACTGTAACCGTAGCGGCCGTTGTTCAGCAGCGCCACACCGCCCCGGTCGTCCGACCAATCGACATAACGCTGGGCGGGGAATTCAAATTGCGCCAGCTCCCGGGAGGTGTTGCAGTGCAAAGGGCGGCGCAGAAAACCGTGCGCCGTTTCGCAAGTCACCTCTTCCGCGTCGCTGTCGACGGAAAAACCGACCCACAGGCGGCGGCGCGACTCGGCCCATTCCACCCGGGTCTCAAAATCAAGGCATGACGACCCGGCCTCCAGGATCGCCGTCTGCTCGATCCGGGATTTGCCGATTTGCAGGTGAAAATGAATCATGCCGCGTAGCGGTCCCGCCTCCGTTTCCGGCTCCTGCCGCACTTCCGGCCTGGCGGGCTCGATATCCAGGTCGGTGATTTCCACTTCGCACCCCTCGAAAATACGCGGGGTATCCACATAAAGGCGCAATAAGTTGCCGCCGTCCTT
>JAVBSA010000448.1:0-4245 GCA_031556915.1 Victivallis sp. | reverse complement strand
GTCCGGTTGCCGAGAAAGTATTCCTCGTTGCTCTTGTTGCGCTTCATGAAATAAATTCCCATCCACGCCATGGCGAGCAGATAGAGTGCGATAACCGAGAGGTTGATGATACTGAGCATAATGATTTCTATGGATTAAAGTGAGTCAAGATCGATGGTGGTCAGGCCGATTTCCTGTTTGGAAATGCTGTACACAATCCAGAGTTTATCCCCGATCACCATGGACCGGAAGTAGTTGGGGCCGGAGGCGCGGTTCGGCTTACCGATTCCCTTCTGGGCGCGGAAGCGCAAACCGCGGACAAGGCGCGCGGTATCGAATACGCGCCCGTCTTTGGAGAGCATGATATACATGTTGCGGCGGTAGTCGAAATTACCGAGGATATAGGCGCGCCCGTCCGGCAGGTTGCCGGCGGCGGGCATCGCTTCGCCCGGCATATTGGTCTCTTCGGCCGGCGGGTAATAATCTCCGGGGGCCTTCTTTTCCGCGGCATAATAGAAGCCGCGGTTCTTGAGGTTGTCGCGGATCGCTACGGTGGAGCCGTCGGGCCGGGTGAATTCGGCATAATGCGCCAGCCCGTTCTTGCCGTCGGCGGCGATATGCAGCGTGCCGGACTGACAGCGCGGCGGAGGCGTTCCGGCCACGACATTCTGTTTGGTTTCGGCCGGCGCTTTGAGGTCGGCGCGGAAATCCGCCGGAGCTTCCGACTGAAGCGGCAGCGCATTCCATTCCGGCAGTTGGACGAGGCTTTTGAAGCGGCCGTGCGTCACTTCCTGTTTCTCCGGCAGGCGCTTATCGGCGTAACCGGGCGTATCCGGAACGAGGCGGTTGCCTTCGATCTTCCAACGCTGCTGAAAATTCATGAACGTCCAGACGATTTCGTTGGTGAATCCGGTTTCCTGGTCGAACTGGTCGCGCCACCGTTCCGCCGGAATCGAGGGCGGGATGCCGTGATGGCAGTTTAAACTGACGGCGAGATCATCGGTCACGCCGTGGATCGCCAGGAGCCGGCCGGTGAGATACAGCTTCCCGTTGCGGAGCTGTAATCCGCAATGGCTGAAATATTCATCGATCTTCTCGGGATCGAATGTCCAGGAGCGCCGCCGGACCGGCAGCGGGGCCGGTGTGAGGCGACTGTATTCGAGCTTGTCCGTATTGAGCGGGGTTCCTGTCGCAGGATCGAACTGCACGACCGTCGCCGCGATCGTCTGGCCGGGGCCGTTCTCGTCGCCGAGATGGCTGGTCCACTCGATCACGGCCCGGTCGCCGATCCGGATCATTTTGGGATCGTGGTTGGCCCAGCCGATCACGGGATCCACGCCGGGGGCGGCGATCTTATAATGGCGCGCGCCCTGTTGTACCGGCAACCCGATATTCGGCGCTTCCGCCTCGATCTTCTGCGGAATCTTCAATTCAACCGGCGCGGCGAAAGCGGTCAACGCCGCGAAACCGATGGCGAACATCAATAAATGGTTCATGCTTTCCTCTTCAATTCTTACGGGAAGGTGGGAGACATGACCTGCGGAGCTCCCGAAGCGGTGATGCACGATTCAAATCCGTTCGGCATTTCCGCCAGTCCCGCCTGGGTATAATCCGAGACGTGTCCGTCATAATGGGAAGCGTTCGCCCGTTGGGAGTGCCACAGCTTCGCGGCTCCGTTGGCCGCTTCAGCCGGTTTGGTGGCCGAGGTAATAAGGGAGGAACTCCACATGTCGGAATTCGATACCGAGAAGTCGTAGCCGGAATCGATCAATTCGACGGTGGCGCTCGGCTTTTTCAATTTGTTGAAAATCACATAGGAGTGTTTGTTTTTCGAGCCGTAGGAACCGCCGAACTTTCCCGGCCCGAGCTGTTCAAGCCGTTTGGCCTGGTTGCCGCCGGTATCGGAAGTTTCCCAATAAGCGACATAGCCGTATCCGTTGAAGGTGGAACCGAGATTGCCGAACTGGGTCACCGGGCAGTTGAGCACCTTTCTGTCGATATAGCGCGCGCTGACGATGGTATCTTCATAGACTCCGCACAGAGAGTGCGCCCAGAGTCTCTTGCCGCTGGCAATCGCCGACGCGTAATAGACGGCGGGCAGGATGTCCCGGTTGTCGCTCCGGTACATGACGGCTCCCATGCCGCACTGCTTCAGGTTGTTCTTGCATGCGGCCGAGCGGGATTTCTCCCGCGCCTGATTGAGAGCCGGTAGAAGCATCGACGCCAGGATCGCGATGATGGCAATTACGACGAGCAGTTCGATCAAGGTAAAATTTCTTTTCATGCTAAGACCTCCCTTTGGGTTGAAATTTCGTAGCCGGTTCGTTTCCAGAGTTCCACAAAACGGCCGAAGTCGCGGAGCAGTTCCCGGTCATCGGCGGAACAATCGGGGCGCGGCACGCGGCAGAAGTCGGTGATCGGCAGCCCCTGTTGTCTCAGGAATTCCTTGGCGCCCCGCGGATAATGTAACTCCGCATTGCGCTCAAGGGTATTGAAAATGATCTGCATTTCGTCGGTTTTTTCAGGATTTTCAAAAAATACCCGGGCTTGCTCGGCCAAGGCGTCCGGGAAAAAGTTGGCGGCGATTCCGCTGAATCCGCTGCAGCCGACCCGCACCGAATCGGTCAGGGTGGTGAGATGCGCATTGTAGATCTTGAGGGAAGTGCCCGCCACGGCGGCGGCTTTGGCGCGCAGCTGCTCCCGGTCGCAGCAGGTATCCTTGAGGAAGCGGAGCTGGCCGTCGGCCGCCCGGGCCAGTTCGCCGAGCAAAGCGGGTGGCAGCAGGCGCTTGTACGGAACCGGGCATTCGTACACGCCGAAAGAGACATCCGGATGATCTGCGAAAATGCGCAGCAACCCGTCGCGCACCTGGCGGTCGGTAAACGATTCCGGGAAGATGGACGAAAGCGGCAGCACCACCGTGTCGACTCCTGCGGCGGCCATTTCGCAGATGGAGCAAAACCGCTCCTCTTCCGTGTGCCCGAACCCGGCGCAAGCGACGACCGGAACCGCGCCCGCGGCCCGCTTTACGGTCAGCCGGGCGATCGCCGCGCGTTCTTCCGCCGACAGATCGAACATTTCGCTGCTGAGGCAAACCGCAAAAATTCCGCTTACGCGGTTCGCCAGATACCAGTCGACCAGGCGTTCGCAGCCGCGATAATCGACTTCCCCCGACGGGGTGAAAGCGGTCAGCATAACCGGCCATACGCCGGGTTGTGTCATCGTGTATTTCATCTTCCTGTCTCCTGTTTTCGATTCTATTCTAATTATGACAGGAAACCGGGAGAAAAACAAGAGCAGTTGCTAGACAAAATAGCTTTGCGATTTTGCAATTCGTCTTCGCAAAGGGCAAAAAAACGAGAAAAAACATATTTTTCGATCATTTATCGTAAAAACGGTTGCTTTTCGTCCATCATGCGGTTCTCTTAAAAGAGGAGGAGACAAGCCTTATGACACATTCCTTTCAAAATCAGCTCCAAAAACTGGCGATGCAACTGCCGGCGCTGCCCGTGGAACAGTTCCCGCCGCCGGACGGCTTGCCCGGGGAGCCCGGCGGCATCCTGATTCAACGGCGCTGCGAAGAGGTGAAGATCAATCCGGGCCCGGAACAGCTGAAGCTTTTCCACAAACGTTTCGTTCTGACGGTCGCCCTGAAGCAGGAGGGGTTGGCCTGCATCAACAACCTGACCTTCCCGATCGCCCCGGATACGGCGGCATTGGTGTATCCTTATCAGTATCACCACTATATTGTGGATCAAAGCGACTTTTTCTGGCTGGTGGTGACATTTGAACTGGAACGGATGTTCTACCCGGTTACGCTTCACCATTGCAGCGTGCGGATGACGGCAAGCTCCTACCGGCTGCTGGAACGGCTGCTGGAAATTTATCTGGAACACGGCGGCGGAGATCTGCGGGTACGCCGCTATCTCAACTGCCTGCTGGCCGAATTGGATGCGGAACCCTACCGGATCAACGCCGGGTTGCACGCCCCGATGACGGACGCGCGGGTGCGGCTCTTCGAGGAGATCAACGGTTACATCTGCCTCCACCTGGCCGATCCCATGCTGTCGGTGAAGGGAATCTCCGCAAAATACGGTGTATCAAAATCATATCTCTATTCGATCTTTGAGAAAATGCTGGGGTGCTGCCCGGCGGATTATATTCGGAAACTGCGGCTTCAACACGCCTGCAAACTGCTGAAATCCGGCCGCTGGCTTTTGTCCGAAGTGGCGTCGCAGAGCGGTTTCTCTTCTCTTTCGGTTTTCA
>JAVBSA010000444.1:0-4061 GCA_031556915.1 Victivallis sp. | reverse complement strand
GGAGCCCCTGCCGGTTTTGCGCGGGGTTGACTGGGAGGTAAAGCGGGGGGAATGGGCGTGTTTGCTCGGGGCTTCCGGGAGCGGCAAAACGACGTTGTTGAATTTAATCGGCGTATTGGAGAAGCCGGATGCGGGGAGTATTGTGATTGACGGTACGGACGTCAACAAGCTTTCGCGTCGTGAGGCGGCGAAGTTCCGTGCCTGTCGGATCGGGTTTGTGTTTCAGTCTTACCATCTGCTGCCTGAGTTCTCGATTTTCGAGAATGTGATTTTGCCGGGCGGCCTGGCGGGTTTGGGGCGGAAAGAGGCGAAGGATCGTGCGTTGCGTTTGTTGGAAACGGTCGGCTTGAAGGATCGTTTGAATCACCGTCCGTCGGAGTTATCGGGTGGTGAGCAGCAGCGTGCGGCGATTGCGAGGGCGTTATTGAATGAGCCGGACATTTTATTGGCGGACGAACCGACGGGGAATTTGGATTCCGTGACGGGCGAGTCGATCTTGGGGTTATTCGGTGAGTTGAGGGAGATGCATCCGGACCGTGCGATTGTGATGATTACGCACAACCGGGAGATTGCGTTGAGGGCGGACCGGGTGGGCGAGCTGGTGGATGGAAGGATGAAGTGACCCCCTGATCGACCAGCAAAAAAAGAAAAAAACCGCCGAAGGCGGCACAAAGCCCCACCATCGTGGGGTCGCGGTCCAGCGCGCGAACTGCGCTGGTCGCCCGTCTCCAACGGGCGAAATTGGTAGCCGCGCAGCGGCGTATTGAATCATCCGATCAGCAAAAGCGCCGGCGCTTTTTTCGAGCATCGCGAGAAAAAAGTGACAGTGGCGCGTTGCTGCATCCGGGAACTTCTGCATATGCCCGGCCGCCGCAACGCGCTGCCGTCGCCGCAAAAAATCGCTGCGCTCATTTTTCCGGGACAGCGCTTATGCGGATAAGGATGATTCAATACGCCGCTTCGCGGCTACCAATTTCGCCCGTTGGAGACGGGCGACCAGCGCATTTCGCGCGCTGGACCGCGACCAGCCTGAGAGGCTGGACGGGCGGCTGCGCCGCCTTACTTTTTTGCCGCTTCGCGGTTTTTATTTTTTGTTACCCGCTTAACAGCCAGGTCCACCGCCGCTTCGAAGCTCCCCATATCCGCTTCACCCCTCCACGCAATATCAAACGCCGTCCCATGATCCGGGCTCGTCCTCGTCACCGGCAACCCCAGCGTCGAATTCACCCCGCTGTCAAACGCCAGCATCTTGAACGGAATATGCCCCTGGTCATGGTACATCGTGACAAAACCGTCATACTTCGCCAAATTCCACTTCCAAAATAAGGTGTCCGGCGGGAAAGGGCCGTCAATCTTCATGCCCCCCCCTCTCAATTCCTCCAAAGCCGGAACCGTCTCGCGCTCATCCTCCACACCCATGCAGCCGTTCTCGCCCGCATGAGGATTGATCGCCGACATCGCCAGATACGGCTCCGCAACCTCCCGCTTCACCACATCGTAAAGCAAACGGGTCACCCGCACAATTTCCGCCTTCGTCGCCAGGCGCGGAACCTCGGCCAAACCCACATGGCAAGTCACAAAAACCACACGCAAGTTCCCCGAAGACTGCATCATCACAAAGTCTTTCACCCCGCACAACTCCGCAATCCGCTCCGTATGCCCGGTAAAAGGAATCCCCGCCAGATTCACCGCAAACTTATTCATCGGCGCCGTCACAATCGCAGACACCCGGCCCGCCAACGCATCCCGCGTCGCCAGCGTCAAAGCGTCATAAGCCAGGCGACCGCAACGCGCGTCCGCTTTCCCCGGCTCGAAACTCCCGAACGGCAGCTCGCCCGCCTCCACGATTTCAGGCAGTGCGCCGCCGCTCCAACGCTTCGCCGCTTCCGCCAGAATCGAACGCTCGCCGTAAATGACGAACTCCGCCCGATCGCGCCAACGCGGATCGGCAGCGGCACGCACTGCCAGTTCCGGACCGATTCCGGCCGGATCCCCCATCGTGATCGCAATGCGCGGCAGAATACTCATCTTACCATTCCCGGCCCTTGCCCTCAAAATAGGCGGCGACATTCGGAATCAGCGGTTTGATCAGCTGTTTGATCGCCAGCGCATACTCGCGGATCTCCGACTGTGCGTGTTCACTGTCGCGCAAGTCGAGGAAATGAAGCAAATTCGCCAGGTCCACCGTACCCCAGAAGGTCACCATCATATTCTGCGGCAACACCCCGCGCGCCTGCTCGCGGCAGACGCCGGCGGCAATCAGCTTCTCGTAAAAAGCAAGGCTCGCCTCATTGTGTTTGCGGATCTCTTTCTTCAATTCTTCCCCATTGAAATCCGGATCCACAAAGGAGGCCTGCCGGTTGTTCTCAGACTGGCGGCGAAGCGTCTCCGGCGTGTAGAACTCCAAGTCGATCTCCGTGTAACGCCGCGAGATTTCATTGTAACTCCAGGTCCGGTGACGGTGCCACTGGCCGCGCACGAAAAGCGGGCAGTGAATGCTGAAGGTGAAAACCATATGCTCCAACGGGCTCGTATGCCGGTTGTCGATCAAATAGGTCAACAGCCCCACATCGCGGTTGTCCATCTCCTTCTTGAGCTTGCCGAAAGAAACGCGCGCGGCGTTGACAATCGTCGATTCGGTTCCGAGATGATCGATCAGGCCGACCCAACCCTGGCCGCCGAGAACTTTGACGTGATTTTCGGGCGGTACATTCAAGTGTTCCATAATTTTTTATCCTTTTGTTTCTTTACAGATATATGTGATAAATTAGCACGTCGTCAATGATTTGCCAGTTTTCCGAAGCGGAAAGGGGAAAGAATCCGGCCGAGAACCCCGTGACAGGCCGAGATGGCCACCCCGTAGTTGGTGATGGGCGCCCCGGCGCTCCGCGCGAGCTCAATCCGACGCAACGTCTCCCGCCGGTTCAACATGCAGCTCCCGCAATGAATGACGAGTTTGAATTTGGCAAGGTCCTTCGGGTAATCGCGCCCGGAACAGACGCTTACATCCAGTTCGCCGCCCACCTTGTTCGCCAGCCAGCGCGGAATCTTGACCCGCCCGATATCGTCTTCGCCGGAGTGATGCGTGCACGCTTCGGCAATCAGGATCCGGTCGCCCGGCTTGAGCGTATCGATTGCGCGCGCTCCCTCGGCCAGCGTCTCCAGGTCCCCCTTGAGCCGGGCGAAAAGCGTCGAAAACGTCGTGCACGGGATTTCCGCCGGTGTCTCCCGCACCATCAGGTCCACCACCTGCGAATCGCAGACGACCAATGACGGCGGCGTCTTTAAATTCGCCAGCGCCTGTTTGTATTCCGTCTCCCGTACCGTATAGCAGAGCGCGCCGGAATCCAGCACGTCGCGGAGCGTCTGCACCTGCGGCAGAATCATCCGCCCCTTGGGCGCCTGTTCGTCGATGGGCGTAATCAAAATGACCGTTTCACCCGCCCTGACCAGGTCGCCGAGCAGGGGAGGCGGCGCCAGGAAGTCCTCCGGACAGCCGGCCAGCAGCGCGTCTTTGAGATAAGGGAGCAGCCGCTCCCGTTCGGCCTCTCCGCCGACGGCGTTCACAATGACGGGAACAAAACCGGTCGCCTCCTCCAGCTGTTTCACGAAATCCGGCGCAGGCTCTTGGCCGTCGATCCGGTTGATGACCGGGATTAAGCTCACCTTGCGCTCTTTTGCGGCGGTAAGCAGCTTTTCTTCCGCCTCGCCCCAGATTCCGGGCTCGGCCATGAGCAGAATCACGTCGGCCCGGTCGAGCGCACGGAGCGAACGCTCGACCCGGCGGTCGCCGAGCACGGTCGCGTCGTCCAACCCCGCCGTATCGAGAAACAGAACGGGCCCGAGCGGACGCAGTTCCATCGCTTTTTCCACCACATCGGTCGTGGTTCCGGGAACCGGCGAGGTAATGGCGACATCCTGGCCGGCGACAAGGTTGAGAAACGAGGATTTGCCGGAATTGGTCCGCCCGGCAACGGCAATCTGCAAACGCATCGAACGCGGTGTGCTCTCCATAATATCGAAACCTCCTGATTTCTTAAAATATCATGGAGGAGACGGAA
>JAVBSA010000089.1:0-3987 GCA_031556915.1 Victivallis sp. | reverse complement strand
ATCCGCACCAAGGCCGAACGGCCCTGGACCCGGGCGGCTCCGCCGCCCCACTAATATGTTTAACGGTATTACGAGCGATGAAATTTTACACAACACCAGACTCTCTCCCGTTCCCGATCCCCACTCACGTCGTCTCCAAATTTCCGCTCCTGCTGAACGACTATTACCTCAATCTCATCACCTCCCCCACCGACCCCATCGGCCTTCAAGCCATCCCCTCCGCCGCCGAGCTCGACGACGAAACCTCCAGCTTCGACCCGCTCGCCGAAGAAGAACAAATGCCGGTCCCCAAACTCATCCACCGCTTCCGCGACCGCGTCGTCCTCCTCGTCACCGGCAAGTGCGCCATGCGCTGCCGCTTCTGCTTCCGTAAACGAAGCTGGACCACCGGAACCGAACTCGACGACATCACCGACGAAGAGCTTTCTTCCGCCGCCGCATACCTCGCCGCACACCCCGAAATACACGAAATCCTCATCTCCGGCGGCGACCCCCTCATGCTCCCCTTCGAACGGCTGAAACAAATCATCCTCGCCGTCAAGCCGCATGTCGAAATCATCCGCATCGCCACCCGCATCCCGGCCGTATGGCCCCAACGCGTCACAGAGGAAATCGCCGGATTCTTCGCCGGAATCGAAGGCCTCTGGATCGCAACCCATTTCAATCACCCCAGGGAACTCACCGAAGAAGCACACGAATGCTGTAAGAAACTGGTAACGCGCGGCGTCCCCGTCATCAATCAAACCGTGCTCCTCGCCGGAGTCAACGACGATCCCGATATCCTTGAAACCCTCTTCCGCACCCTGGTGAGCTGGCGGGTGAAACCCCATTACCTCTTCCATGTCGACCCGGTACGCGGAGTACGCCACTTCGCCACCGGAATCGAACGCGGATTGGAAATTCTGCGCGCCTTCCGGCCGCGCCTCTCATCACTGGCGGTGCCGACCTTCGCCATCGACCTGCCCGAAGGGGGAGGCAAAGTGGCGCTCCAGCCCGATTATTCCGAAGACGGCCGTTTCCGGGATATCCACGGCAAAAAGCTGATCGATTATTCGATATTGGAAGAACGGCAGGCCGAAGGGGATTGACCGGTATGCCGCCGGATCGTCCGGCAAAAATGGCTGAGGCTTTCGATGCCGCATTCGGCGGCGATGGTTTTGAGCGGCAGATTGGTCTCCTGAAGCATCCAGAGCGCCTGCTGCAGCCGTGTGTTGGCAAGATACTTGCCGGGTGAAATGCCGACTTCCTTCTGAAACAGCCGGTTCAACGTGGTCCGGTGAATGTTCAATTCTTCCGCCAGAGTCGATACCGATGTCGCGGGATCGCCGTATTTGCGGTGCACGAGTTCCATGAAGTCCGACAGCACGCTGCGTTCCGGTTCGCCGCCCATTTGCGCCAGCAGGGCGGCCACAGCCGCCACCGCCCGGCGCCGGGTATAGCCGGTCGGCCGTTTCAACAGGAATTCCAGCTCCTGAAAGTCATTGACCGGGCAGGGACCCACGTAATGGGAGTCTTCGGGAAATCCGAACGAACGCAGAAAGTCCAGCGCGCCGGCGCCGCCGAACAGAAACCAGTAGTAGCTCCACGGTTCCGTTCCGGTATTCCGGATGGAACGCGGCACGGCGGGGAAACAGGTTGCGACCCAGCCGGGTTGCAGGATATGGGATTTGCCGGGATAGATGAATTCGCCGCAGCCGCTCACTCCCCAGAAAATCTGAATGCTGTCCGGTAAGGCGTGCGACAAATGATGAAACGAGCCGACCTGCTGTGTGCCGGCTCCCACCCCGAGGGCGTGAAACGGCAGCGGGATTTCCGGCAGGCCGTCCCCGGGCAGGCAGACAATGCGTTTGTGTTTTAGTGTCATACGACAAAATAGCATAGAATGAAATGGTATGCAAGCGTCATATTCATAAAGAATGCATCAAAACAGCAACGGGATCGGTCTTGCGGAATGATCGGTTCTTCTGTATAATATAGGGAACCAATCAAAGGATATGATGTATGGTGAAACAATTTGACACCTTGATTATCGGGGCCACTTTCTACGGTTGCGGTCTGGCGGCCGCGATACCGGGAGCGGCCGTGATCGAACCCTCCATCGTGGCGGGAGGCGATTTCGCCCTGACGTTCAACCCCGGCTGCGATTGGGATTGTCCTTTGACAACCCCGGGAGCAAATGAGTTCCGGGACGAGCTTAAACAACGCCGCGCATTGCTTGGCGGCAGATCGAATGTCGCGGCATTCTCGCCGGTGTTGACCGCGTGGGTGTTGAAACGTAAGCTGCCGGTGGAACTCTCCTGCGAAATCATCGGGATTTCGGAACGGGAAGTGAAAGTCATCAACGTCGAAGGCGTTCACAGCTACCGGGCGGAGCGCGTCATCGACGCCCGTTCCGTTCCCGGTTCCGCCAAGTATCTTACCGCGGTTCTTTTCTGCGAGACGCCGGTTGCGTCGCACGGCGCATTCGAACTTACGCCGGGCTGCCGCCCGGATGTCGTGTATTTGAGCTATAAACTCCCGGCTGCGACCGGATGGGCCGACGCCCGCAGAGAGTTCGCGGCCGACTGGCAGAAACGTCCGGCGGAATTGAAACAGGCTAAAGTCATGCTGATCGGCAGCCGGTTCGATTACCGGAATTATCCCAACCCGGCCGTTGCGCTGGAAACGGGTCTCAAAGCAGGCGGTGCACAATGAATTATGATGTGATCGTAGTCGGTTTCGGCACGGCGGGCGCTTGCGCGGCGACCGCCGCCGCAAGAGAGGGAGCGCGCGTGCTGGTGCTCGAGAAAAACACCTATCCCGGCGGAACCTACACCGGCGGATTTGTGCACGGATTCTATTATCAGCAGCCGGTCGGGTTGCTGGCGGAATGTTTCGACACTTCCGGTTACGAAGGATTCGGCGGCAGAATCGAAGGGATCAAACACAATCTGGAGACGGCGGCCCTTGCCGCCGGAGCGGACATCCGCTACGAAGTGACCCTCTTCGAAGTGTTGATGGAAAGAGACCGCGTGACCGGAATCGGCTGGCGCGAGGGGAACGAACTGCACCGGGCGACCGCCGCAACCGTCATCGACGCCACCGCCGAAGCGGTCGTCTGCCGCCTGGCCGGGTGCGAGCTTCAATATGGGCGGGCAAGCGATCGATTGTGCAATCCCTTTACCAACTCCTTCGCCGTACACACCGGCGCGGAACCGTATATCTTCAATTTCGATGCGGGCAGGATCAACCAGTATGACGCCGAAGATTTTTCGCGCATGATGCTGACGAGCACGCTCGATCATCTGTGCGGCGATTTTCAGGCGGCGGAACGGGACCGGCTGGCGCCGTCCGATTTGCCGGGGATTCGCGAAGGGGCGCGGATCGTGATCGACAAACCGTTCACCCTGTTGGATTTCCTGAACGGCGACGCCGATGTGTCCGAGCCGGTTTTCTATGTCTACTCCAATCTGGATACCCATAGCGACGACATGCCGCTTGAAAACGAGGTTTTTCAGGACTGGATGATCGGCGACTCCATGTGGGGAACCGGCATTTTCTTCCCGGTTCCGCGCCGCTGTCTGTTCCCGAAGCGGGTGAAGGGATTGCTGGCGGCGGGGCGTCATCTGGGCGTCGACCACGATCTCGGGTACGCGATCCGCATGAATGCGGGGATGGGCGCTGTCGGGGAGGCTGCCGGGATTCTGGCGGCTATGGCGGCCCGCCAGGGGTGTCTGCCGGACGAAGTTTCCTACGGGGAATTGGCGGCAAAGCTGTTGCTGCCGCCGTCGCCGCTGGCGGAAAACGATAAAATCTGGGGGTTGGATTTGGCTGAAATCAAAGCGGGTCTCGCCTCCGACCAGCCCGGTTTTGCCGCCTGGTCCGCCCGGAAGCGCAAATGCAACGCGGACTTGAAACTGTGGATGAGTGAGGCGGAGGCCGGCTCGAATCTGCGGCGTCACAGCGCTTTCGCGCTGGCTCTGCTGGGCGATGCGGCCGCGCTGCCGG
>JAVBSA010000445.1:0-3905 GCA_031556915.1 Victivallis sp. | reverse complement strand
TTCCGTGGTCAAAACAGTTTGTACTTCTTCCGTCGGGAGCCCCTGAACATCGCGCAACTGGCGTTCGAGGGCGCGAGAACGGGTGCCGATCTTATCCACGTGATTTACGACTGATTGCAGGCTCTTTCGAGTGGAATCCATCTCTTCGCCGAATTTACGGAATTCTGTTTTCACCGCACCGAGAATTTTCCAGACTTCGTTGGACCGCTGCTCAATCGCCAAGGTTTTGAATCCCATCTGAAGAGCATTCAAAAAAGCCACCAAGTTGGAGGGACCCACCACCGCGATGTGATATTGATTCTGCAACTGTTCGAATAATCCGGGCAAGCGTAGAATTTCAGCATAGATTCCTTCGCTGGGAACGAACATCATTCCGAATGCCGTTGTGTGCGGCGGATATAAGTATTTGTTGCGGATATCATCCGCGCATTTTCGAACTGTCCGGCAGAAATTTTCTTGCGCTTTTTTCACTTCCGGCGACATTTTCGAAAAATTCTCATAGCTGTTCTGAAGACGGTCGTAGTCCTCCACTGGGAATTTGCTGTCGATCGGCAGATAAACCGGTGTCTCGTTGTGTGGACCGGGCATTTTGATCGCGAATTCGACTAGCTCTTTGCTGTTGGGAGTGGGCGAGACGTTCGTCGCGTATTGATCTGGAGCCAGATACTGTTCCAGGATCGTGGAAAGCTGGATTTCACCGAGATTCCCGCGGGTTTTGACGTTCATCAGTACCTTTTTCAGATCGCCGACCCCGATGGCGAGGTTCTGCATTTCGCCCAAGCCTTTATGGACTTGGTCCAGGCGTTCGCTGATCACTTTGAACGATTCATTGAAGTGCTTGTCCATGGATTCCTGAAGTTTTTCATCCACGGTTTTTTTCATTTCGTCAAGCTTCTTGCCGTTTTCTTCCTGTATGGTTTTCAACCGCTCATCGATCATTTGCCGGTTTTGCTCCAACTGCTGGTTGATATTCTGCTGAAACTTGGCCTGAAAGTCGATTTGCTCTTTACGGGAATTGCGGTTTTCCTCCTGTAGCAAAGCTTTCAGCGTGGCTATTTTTTCGTCGAACGCCTGAAACAATTCCGCAAACCTCGCGGCATTTCGATCCCCGTAATTCTGCAAATGCTCCGAAAGTCCGGCGGCGGTCGCGGCATTTTCCTTTTGGATCGTGTCGCGCAACTCCTGAAGGAATTTCATGAAGTCAAAGAAAGAGTTCCGGACCAATTCGGTCTGCACGGCGAAATTTTGGGCAAATTCCTGTCGATTGGCGGTAAATCCGTCATTGAGTTCTTTGCGGTTCATCTGAAATTCTTCCGCGCTTTTCCTATCGGCCTGCGAAAGCTCGTTTTTCAGCACCTCAAATCCGGCATTGTCTCCTGATTTCCATTTGAGAAGAATCAGTGCAAGGGTTCCAAGAAGAATCAGTGTGTTTATTAATAAAATCGCAACCATTATAGATCATTCCTTAGTACTGGTTTAATTTTTTTCTTGTTGACAAATCGTTTTGTTATGTGTCCATTTGCCGCGCTATTCTCCGGATGGCTCCCTTGAGTTGAACAGATTTCAAACGAAAAATTATGAGGTTTCATCAATCATCCCCTTCGATCTTGTTTGTGTAATGGTAACTGCCCTGATAGAATTCGTAAACTGCCTCAAGAAACTTTTTACCTTCTTCTACCCGAACAACATGTCCCGGATAACAACGAAAACCGTTCTTTTCCAGTCCCTCAACATATTCCGGGTTGGATACATCGTAGAAAACGACCTTGCCGTTTTCATCAAGTTTAGCCCGATAAAACACTTTGGGCTTTCCATCGCTTATGGTAATTACTTCGATTTTCATTTGTCCCGCATCCTTCTGGCTTTGTATACCATATATTGCATGTTGTTGAAATTGCAAATCGGGTTTCTGTTTTTTCGACGTTTGCATCTCAAAAACTTTGTTTTTCAGGCAAACTTGGACTTCGGCGCCGGTGACGCCGGTGATCAGGAGATCGGCCAGCGGGGTGGCGATTTCTTCTTCCAGAAGCGTCGCGACCGCCCGACCGCCCTGGTCGCGGGCGATGGCCCGACTGACCAGCTCCTCTTGTGCTTCCGGAGTCAACAACAATGTGATTCCATTGGCGGCCGCCCGTTCCGCCAAGCCGGCGAATTTGCGGGCGGCGATTTTGCCGAACACCTCACGGGTGAGCGAATTGAAACGAATCTGCGCAGTCAATCGGGAACGGAATTCCGGGCTGAAACTCCGTTCCGCCGCCTGTTCGGCGACTTCGCAATTGCGCTCTTCGGTGTCCCGCCCGAAGCCGAGCCGGGCGGCGACCGCATCCTGCTTCGCGCTGCCGGTGTTGCCGGTCATGACGAGATAAAGCTGCCGGAAATCGGCCGAGTTCCCGGCGCTGTCGGTCAAGGTCCCGTGATCCATAACCTGAAGCAGCAGATTGTGGATGGCCGGATGCGCTTTTTCGATTTCATCGAGCAGAAGCACGCAGTGCGGCGCCCGGCGGATCGCGTTCACCAGCAAGCCCCCCTGATCGAAGCCGACCAGGCCGGGAGCGCTGCCGACGAAACGCGCCACGGTGGAGGCGTCCGTATATTCCGACATGTCGAAGCGGATCAATTCGAGCCCGAGTTCGTGCGCCAGGCTCCGGGCGATCTCCGTCTTGCCCACGCCGGTGGGACCGGTGAAGAAGAAGTTCCCCAGGGTTCCGCGCCTCTCCGGCAGCAAGCCGCATTGGGCGAGTTTGACCGCGCGGGCCAGGGTAACGACCGCCTGCTGCTGGCCGAAAACGGTTTCATTCAAACGGGATTCCAATTGCAGCAGATTTTTCCGATTGTCGGAGACGGCGGCCTCCGGCAGGGCAGTGAATCCGGCGAGGCGGCAGAGTGCGCTGTCGATGTCAGCGGGCGTAACAGTTGCTGATGAATTCCGGTTCAACCGAAATTCCGCTCCAACCTCATCCAGCAGGTCGATCGCTTTGTCGGGCAGCCGCCGGTCCTGCAGAAACCGGACCGCCAGATCGACCGCGCGGGCCAGACTCGGTTCATCGAAAAGAACATCGTGGAATTTCTCGTAGGAAACGGCGGCTTTCCGCAGAATTTCCAGACACTCGTCGCGCCCCGGCTCCTCTACCCGGATGGTGCGGAATCGGCGTTCCAACGCCTTGTCGACGGCGATATGCTGCCGGAACTCTTCATGCGTGGTGGCTCCGATGCAGCGCAAAGAGCCGTCCGCGAGATAAGGTTTCAGGATGTTCCCGGCGGTCATGGTGTTGCGGCTGTTGCTGGCGCCGGCCCGGGTCAGCATATGGATCTCATCGATAAAGAGGACGGCGTCCGGGTCGCCGAGGACGCTGTTCAGCAGGTCGCGCAAGCGTTCTTCGAACTCGCCGAAATAGCTGGCCCCCGCCACCAGATCTCCAAGATTGAGGGCGTGAATCCGGATTTTTTGCATGCTCCCGGGAACATCTCCCGCGGCGATCCGGCAGGCAAGCCCTTCAACGACGGCTGTTTTGCCGACGCCGGGATCGCCGATCAATACCGGGCAGCATTTCTTGCGGCGGCAGAGAACGCGCATCAAGCCTTCGATCTCCCGTTCGCGGCCGATGGCCGGGGACAGTTTGCCGGATTTGGCCGCTTCAACCAGATTCCGGGTGAAAACCGGAGTATCCTCTTCTTCCGGCGATTTCGTGGACAGGGGGAGAATCGCTTCCACTTCCCGCTCCCCGGCGGATTTCTTCCGTCTACCGCTTTTTCTGACCGGCTCCTCCTCCGGCTGCGACAGAAAATGGCTTTGTTTGAAACCGCGTGCCAGGAGTTGGTACTCAATAAAGCAATCCTCCTCGTCAAACAGCGCCGCGATGAGGTGAAGCGGCTGCGGAATCGCCTCCGCTCCCCGCAGGCGGTCC
>JAVBSA010000104.1:0-2550 GCA_031556915.1 Victivallis sp. | reverse complement strand
CGAGATGTTCGACCGTCAGCAAGATTCAAGCTCCGTTTTGGTGATGTAATATAATGGCAAAGCGAAGATTTTTCAAGAAGTGGGGAGGCGAAGCCGACCGGGTCCAGGGCCTTTCGGCCTTGGTGCGGTTTCCAAAGGGTGAATAACCCTTTGGCGGAGTTTGAGGCGGAGCCTCAAGTTCCTCTCGCGCGCCGGTGACGCTGAAAAAGGAAAATTTCGCCAGAAATTTTCCGCCACCAGGCGGGCGACGGTCTGCTTTGACCGCCAGGTCAAACAGACCCCGACCCCTGTCAGGCTCCCACGATGTTTCATATGAAGAGTTTTCCGGATGCAGCAACGCGCCACTGTCACTTTTTTCTCGCGATGCTCGTAAAAAGAGCCGGCGCTTTTGCTGATCGGATGTTCCAGTACGCCGCTTCGCGGCTACCGTTTCGCTCCCCGAGGGAGCGACCAGCGCATTTCGCGCGCTGAACCGCGACCCCACGATGGTGGGGCCGGGCGGCTGCGCCGCCTTTCTTTGCCGCTTCGCGGTTTTCTCTCTTTATGCGCCCCTCAGAAACTGTCGGCTTCGCGTACCAGCCGCCGGTACTTCGCAAAAATCGATGCTTTGGCCACAAACCCCAGGAACACTCCAGCCTCACATACCGGCAGATATTGGAGATTATACTTTTCAAAATTGGCCATCGCCCACGACAGATCGTCGTCCGGCGACACAATTCCCACCGGAGGATCCATCAAATCCATCACCAGCAACAGATTATACACTCCCGGATTCAACATCACATTCAGAATCTTCTCCAGGTGCACCACGCCGAGCAATTTCCCGCCCGCATCCAATACCGGGAAGATTTCGTCCGGCATCTGTTCCACGCGGGAGACCAGTTCCGCCAGGGGCTGATCCACCTTCAACGCGTAAAATTCCGTGCTCATATTCAGGCGGACCGGCAGGCGCTTCAACATGGTTTCGTCCCGGTTGGCGTCCAGCAGATTTCCCTCCGCCAACGCCTTGCGGTAGATCGAGTGCGGCTCGAACATGCGGCCCACCAGGAACGCCACCGCCGAAACGATCATCAACGGAACCAGGAGAATGTAGCCGCGGGTCACTTCGGCAATGAGAAAGATTCCGGTCAACGGCGCCCGCATCACCGCCGTAAACACGCCGCACATGCCGACCGCGACGAAGTTATGTTCCTGAAGCTGAATGACTCCGGTCATATTGACCAGTCGTGCAAACCCGAAGCCGGTGAACGCCCCGATGAACATCGAAGGCGCGAAAATTCCGCCGTCGCCGCCCGCGTCGACCGTCAGCGCCGAAGCGATCACTTTCAGCAGAATCACCGCCATAAACAAAATGACCAACACCGCCCCCTGAGACGGAATGTTCGTCAACAGGGGGGAACTTGCGGCAATCTCTTCCAGGTTGCCGTGAAACAGCTTCTCGATGTAAAGGTATCCCTGGCCGCGCAGCAGCGGAAAAAGGAAGAGCAGAACGCATAGAATCCCCCCGCCGACGAACAGCCGGTGCCACGGCGAACGGAATTTCGTCTTGAGCCTGTTCCCGGTCGCATACGCCCCCCGGATGATGTAAACGCCGACCAGCGCCGTCACGATTCCCAGCAGGAAATAGTAGGGGACCGCATTGGTTTTCCAGGGAAGGGTGATTGCAATCACAAAGGTGCTGTCCCCCATGATCTGGCGCGCCACCACGGCGGCGACCGCGCTGGACATCAGCATCGGAATCAGTGCCGAAACGCTGAATTCCGGCAGCAGCACTTCTGCGGCGAACAGCACCCCGCCGATGGGGCTGCCGAAGATGGCGGAGATGGCCGCAGCCGCGCCGCAGCCGATCAGGAGATTCCGGTGTTTCTGATTGACCCGGAAGAGTTTGGCGCTGTTGGAACCGATCGCCGCCCCGGTGAGCGCGCTGGGCGCTTCGAGACCCGCCGATCCGCCGAGGCCCACGGACAGCGCGCTGGACAGCATATGGTTGACGGTTTCAACGGCGGGGATATTGGTGCGCCGCCGGGTCAGCGCAAAAATCAACGGGCTCAGGCTTTTGGCATATCTCGGTCCCCCGAGGTAGCGCTGCACGAGGAAGCTGGCGACCAATCCGGCGAGCGGCAGAAAGAGGAGAAGCCCGAGATAGAAGACTTCGTGCATGTTCTGCGGGGTGGTGAGCCAGATGCCGAATGCTTCGAGTTTGGTGACCAGCGTGTGGAGCCCGGCCGCCGCGACGGCGGCGACGATTCCGATCATGAGGGCGAGCAATACGAGAAAACTGCGTTCGCCCCAGCGGCTCTGCCAGAAGCGTGACGCCCGCAGAATCGTCTGCCTGTGAAAACGGACAAGCAGCCGTCCCGGTTTAGAGCCCACCTTCATGAATGATCCTTTTTGCAAATAATATACTGCGAAAAGTTTGGGAATTCAAGAAAACTTGGGAGTGACAATGCAGGTTCGACCGGGCGAAAAATGAGCCCGCCTTTCCGGCGAGGCATTTTACGCTGCCGCGTCTGCCGGAGCGCCTTTGCAAAAAAAACGTTCTCAACGGAC
>JAVBSA010000592.1:0-7404 GCA_031556915.1 Victivallis sp. | reverse complement strand
GACTCTTTTTGCTGATCCTTGCGATCTTGACGGCGGCCGCTTTTTATACGAGCTGTACCAGCCCGGTGCGGCAGGCGGAAAGCCGCGTCATTGTCTGGCAGACCGATGCGAATCCGCAGCGCGAGGAACAGGTCATGCTTTTCCGGCGGTGGCTGGTGGCGAACGGCCATGTTCTGGACGGCCCGGGAACGCCGAAGCCGGATGGCGACGTGTTTCTCCAGACGGCGAACCACCAGAGCACGTTGATCCAGACGGTTTCCGGCACGGCGGGGGACCTCTTCGACACCGGCGACATCCGCGGATTCCAGCAGATCGGCGTGGGGATGGACATCACCGGCCGGGCGAACGCGGGCGGCTTCGGGCTCGCCGACACCTATCCCGGCATGGCGGGGCTCCTGACCGGCGACGACGGCAGGCAGTACGCCTATCCCTGCAACGCCTCGAGCGTCTGCGTCTGGTTCAACCTCGACACGCTGGCGCGGCACGGATTCGAACGCCCCCCGCTGGAATGGACCCCGGAGGAATTCGAAGTTCTGGGCAAAGCGTATGTCCGGAAAGCCAACGAGAAACTGGGCCGGCAGCAGTATTTTTTCTTCCAGTCGCTCGACTCCCACTGGGGAATGCTCCTCATGATGTGCATTCTCCGCAGCCGGGGGCTGGATATCTACAATGAGACCCTGACGCGCTGCGTCGTCGATGATGAACGGACGCGCAGGACCCTGGCTCTGTTCCGCAAATGGACGTTTGAAGACCGGATCGCCCCGACCGCCGCGGACGTGGTTTCGCTGGCCGCCGGGAGCGATTCCGGTTACGGCGGCGCGGATGTCTCCTCTTTTGCTTCGGGCAAATACGCGGCGATCGTCATGGGGCGTTACTGCCTGATCCGCTTCCGGGAGATTCAGAAGCAGAAAGGAATTGTAATGAATTTCGGCGTGAGCCAGATGCCCGTGTACGATTACAAGAACCAGCCTCTCACCGTGCGCGCCGCAATGCCGTACCGCGGCGCGAAGCAGCCGGAGCTGGCGTTGCTGTTCCTGCAATTCCTCGCGGGGCGGGAGTACAACAATTACATCGTCGAAGGCTCGGACGGCCTGCCGCCGAATCCCGGCGTCATCCGGGAGGAAATCGCCGCCCTGTCGCTCCGCTACCCCAACGAGCACGATGTTCATCTGCGGGAATTCGAATGGGCGCAGAGCATCGGCATACCCGTATTCGCCACCCCGTATGTCAAGGCCGGTTCCACCGTCTGGCTGCGGTACGGAATCTCCCTGTATTTCAACGACCGCCTGTCGCTGGAAGAGGCGGTCGCATGGATGCAGAAGCGTTACAATGACGAAATCGAACACAGCAAGAAAGCAAACCGTTCCATGATGAAACAGTGGAACGAAAACTGGGAAATCCAGCAGAAAATCGATCGGTACAAGCGGGAAAACCGGAAAATTCCCGCGGCATGGATTAAGAACCCCTTCCACCTCAAGTATTACCGCGACCGGGGAATGCTGGAGTAATTTTCAGCAGAGCGCCCCGGCCTTCTTCAGGCGTTCGCGCAGCTCCCCGGCATCGAGATCGCGCGGATCGACGCCTTTCACCGCCGCCATCGCGGCAGCGGTCCCCGAAGCCTCCCCGAGGATCATGCATTGGACGGTCGGCCGGATGCAGCCGAACGCTTCGTGCGTCGCCGAAATACAGCGCCCGGCCGTCAGCAGATTGTCCACCTTCGACACCGTGAGCGACCGGTAGGGCATCTCGAAATACCAGCGCGGCGGATAGGCGTTTTCCGGGTCGCGCAGCCAGTCCGGGCGGGGCCGGGTGTCGATCGGGTGCGCGCCGAAACCGATGCAGTCGTCGAAATGCTTCTGGTGATAGATATCCTCCAGCGTCAGGATGTAGTCCCCCCCGATGTGGCGGGTTTCGCGGACGCCGATCTCCGGAACCTGAAGGAGGAAGCTATCCTCGAAGCCCGGGAATGTGCGGATGCTCGTCATCCAGCGGCCGAGTACCTCGGCCATCCACTCCTCTGCGTGCGTGAGGTCTTCGGCGCGGCAGCCGTCCACCCCCTTCAGCTGCGGGCAGCAGAGCGTGACGACGCCCGGCGTCGGCAGGTTGTAGACCTGGAAACGGCCGGGGGTCTCCCCTTCGCGGGTGATGACGATGGTCGCCATCTCCCCCTTCCGCATCCGTTCCCGCGCCTCGTCGAAGGTGAAACGGGCGAACTGCTGCATTTTGAAATGCTCCGGATGCTCCGCAAGATGGACGAAGCACCGTTCGAGATCGACGTTCCCGACCCGGAACATGACCCCGACGTTCATCATTTCGCCGATGACCGCCCGGGAGGCGCAAAGATCCCGGTCAGTGACCCCGACGGTGTAGTCGGCTCCGGCCTTGAACGCCACGTCGCCGTCGCCGGTGGCGTCGACGAATTGCGCGGCGGGCAGGATCTGGCGGCCCGACTTCGATTCCAGGGCCGCCCCGAGAATCCGGCCGCCCTCGCGGACGACCCCGGCGAACTGCGAATGGAGGCGCAGTTCCACGTTCGCCTCTTTCATCATTTCAAAAAGCACCCGCTTGAAATCCTCGGGCGAGGAGAAAACATAACTGCCCGCCGTTCCCTCGTTGCCGATGGCGTATCCGCTTGCCAGGAGCCGGTCGGTGATCTCCATCGGGATGCCTCCGGCGACCTGCAGTTCCCGGGGATTCTTCTTCAACAGTTCCACGTCGGCGGCGTGTTCTTCCGGCCGGCCGGAGAATTTTGTGTACATGGTGATTCCGGCATTTCCGCCGGTCAGCATTCCGCCGAGGCTGCCGCTTTTTTCCACCAATACCGTCTTGGCTCCGTTGCGGGCGGCGGCCAGGGCGGCGACCACTCCGGCGGTTCCTCCGCCGATCACGGCGACGTCGACCGCCGCAAGAACTTCCGCCTGAACCTTGTCTTCATAAATGGAACCGGGTGTCAACATTTTCACATCTCCTTCGCGTTGCCAATATTATAGTGGAAAAGGCGAAAAAAGTCAACAGGAGAAAACCATTCTTGATTTGACAATATCACAATCGGGGAATATGGTATGACAAAGGAGACGGAAAGGTGACGAAGGAAGAGTGCAACCGGCTCAACGCCGTTTTCAATTCGCTGACGGATTTCAAGGAGCTGTTCACCATCGGCTCCTACCTGATCCAGCCGCATGTCATGCATGTCAGCTCCCCGGTGAAAAACCAGGGACGCCGCTGGCATGAACACCGGACGTTCGAGTTCTCTTTGCTGCTGGAAGGCGAAATGCGCTACTGCTTTGAGGAATCCGGGCTCGAAATCGAGCACCGTTCCGGCGACGCCGTACTGATTCCGGCGGAAACCCGCCACCGCTGGGAGCTGCTCGGCGACCGTTGCGTCGTCTTCGGCTTCATGCTCTTCATCTCCTGCCTGGGGGAGGGGGCGCGGCTGGAACAGGAACAGCTGCGGGCCAAGCTCCGGCAACTCCGCTTCCGCCTGGCCGGCCCCGCCGGAATCAACGACATCGTACAGCGTATCCTGACGGCGGCCGACCGCGACGACGGCTACCAGGACGAAAGGCTGCGTTCTCTTTCAACCGAGGCGTTCGTCGAGTTCTTCAGCGCTTTCCTGCCGCGCGAGAAGCGCCGCGCCAGCGTCGCCCCGCCGCACCAGCAGCTGCGCGGCGGCGATCCCCGGACGCTGGCGGACGCGGTGCAATTCTACATTTCCGACAACGCCTACCGGCCCGTGACGCCGGGCGAGGTGAGCCGTCATATCGGTTTGAGCCTCAACCGGATCAACACTATCTTGCGCGACCAGTGCGGCGAGACCGTCGGCCGGATGATCTGGACTTACAAACTTCGGCTGGCCTGCCGGCTGCTGGACAACACCAACCGGCAGATCAAGGACATCGCCGCCGCGATCGGCGTCGAGGATGTCGCCTACTTCTGCCGCCGGTTCCGGCAGCTCCAGGGCGTCTCGCCGGCGGAATACCGGCAGGCCAACCGGCGGTGAGTCCGTCATGTTTTTTTTGATTTCGTGATATTGCTTTCCCCGCCCGGATCGGCTATACTTTGGGATATACTCAATTTCAAGCTCGGGAGTTTGTCAGATGCGGGATCAACTTTGTTTTGAGACGGGCGGCGAGCTGCGCTGCGACACGCTTGTTCTGGGCGGCGGCACCACCGGAATCGCCGCCGCGCTCGCTTCCGCCAGGAACGGCGCGGATACTTTGATCGTGGAACGGAACGGGTATTTCGGCGGCAACGGCGTGATGATTCCCGCCTGGCTGGGCTTTTTCGGCCGGGAGGGCCGCCAGCTGGTCGGCGGAATCGCCTGGGAGCTGGCGGAAAAAATCCGCCGCGAGGCGCCCTTTCCGATCTATCACGACCCCTTCTGCTGCAGCATTTGCACCATCAATGGCGATTATTTGAAACTCATTGCGGCACAAGAGATTGTCGCATCCGGTGCCCGGCCCATGCTTCACAGCGTTCTCGTCGGCGTCGAGGCCGATGGAAACGAGGTGCGCGCCGCCCGCCTCTGGAGCGGGGAGCGCATGATCCGGGTGGAATGCCGCAATTTCATCGATTGCTCCGACAGCGCCGTCGGCGCGCGCCTTGCGGGTGAGGAGCTCGTCTCCGGCAGGCGTTCCGACGGCAGGCACCAGATTTCTTCCTGGGTGTTCGAGGTCGGCAATCTCGATATGGAGAAGATTTTTCAATACTTCGAACAATATCCGGAGGATATCCGGCCCTTTCCGCTGGAAGACCCCGCCGCGCACCTGCGGGATATCCGCCGCCGCGCCGCCTTCGTCATGGGCGGTTTCGCCCGGCTGGTCGCGCAAGCGGAGCGGGATGGAATGCGCCTGCCGCGTAAAAACGTCCCCGGCCAGATGATCGCCTCCGAAGGACGCTTCCTCTGCGTCGGCTCCCGCCTCGAGGAGGTGCTGCCCGCGGATGCGGAAAATTACAGCAATGCGGAATGCGCCGGCGCCGCCCAGGCGAAGCTCTATCTCTCGTTCTTCCGGCGCTATGTGCCGGGGTTCGAGAACTGCAAACTGCTCCGCACCCCCGATTCCATGGGAATCCGGGAGATCAACCACCTCGCCGGGAGCTATCTCCTGACTGAAGACGACCTGCTTTCCGGGCGCAGTTTCGAGGACGCCGTCGCGCTGGGCGATTATCATCTGGATATCCACAGCCCGGATCACCGCGGAATCGACACGAAAATCCCCCCGGTCTACACGATTCCCTACCGGGCGTTGCTCGGGAAGAAAAACCGGAATCTGCTGGCCGCCGGGCGGTGCGCCTCCCAGACGCACGAGGCGCAGTCTTCGACCCGCGTCATACCCATTTCCATGGCGATGGGGGAGGCGGCCGGAACGGCGGCGGCGCTGGCGGCGCGGCAAGGCGTCCCGGCCGCGGAACTTGATCCGCAAATCCTGCGGCGCCGGCTCCTGGCCCGGGGGGTGCTGCTCGCTCCCGGCAAACACCTGAAAGAGATGCAATAAAAACAAGCTCCGCATCTGCAACAGGGCAGATGCGGAGCTTGTTGAGTAACCGGGTCGGCAATCGGTTAAAAAATTATTCCATATTTTCCAAAAGCCGGAGCCAATGACGGCAGATCGTCATTTTGCTGAACTTTTTACGATAAACATTCCATGCATGGCTTCTGGCATGCTTCAGTTCTTCCGGATCAGCTTCTAATTTCTGAATAAACGGCACAGCCTCTTCCGGGAGGCCGGTCAATACGACACCGAGTTTTTCGTCGTTGATCCAGCGGGCGATGCAGCTTTCCGGCGATCCGGAGAACAGAACCGGGCGGCCGATGGCCAGTGCGCCGAAGAATTTCGATGGAACCACAATGCCCTCCCAGCCTTTGCGGAGCGAAATCATATGGATATCGGCGGCGGCCAGACGTTTCTCGAGTTCTTCTTCGGAGGCGAATCCGGCCAGGCGGATATTGGTGTCTTCTGCGGTCAGCTGCGCGGTTTGCGCCTTGTACTGATTGCCGTATCCGGCGAAACAGAAAGCGGCGTCGATTCCGCGGCGGCGGCATTCGCGGGCAAGTTCAATGAACGGGGCGAGGTCGTGAGCATGGCCGACGGTTCCGGAATAAAGCAACCCGAGCTTCGCTTCTCCGAACAACTCGCGCCGCACGGTAAGATCCGGTTCCGGCAGATCCTCCGGTTCCGCCAACGCCCACGGTGTCAGCGTAACACATTCGGCGCGATGGCGATAACGCAAAAGGCGTTCGCGCATGCATCCGCCGATATCGACCATGACGTCGACCCGGCGGTAGGCCCACGGCACGAAAGGCTTCGTCAACGCGGCCAGTATTTTCATCCACTTCGGCGAGTTGACAAGAATCGCCTCCGGATACAAATCAAACCCCCAGTGAATCAAGCGCGTTTTCCGGTTCATCATCCGCAAAAAAGGGAACATAAGATAGCTGAACTGCGGATCGGTTCCCACAATCACGGCATCGAATTCCTTCCGCCGCCGGAAAAAGGCAATCAACCATTTCAGCTGAAGGATTCCGGAGTTAAAGAGTCTCCCGAAGTTGCTTCCCTGCGAAAAATCCGGCCGTGAAAACCGCAAAATTTCCACCTCCCGCCAAACTTCCTGCGAGGAAAGCACATCATCCGCCCGAATCAACCGGTTCCCGGCAAAAACAGAAACCCGATGCCCGGCCCCAGCCAGCTCCGCCGCCAACTCCGAAAACAACCGCGCGCTAACAACCGGATCCGGATGAAAAAAATGATAAATTAAAAGAATATGCATTGAAATTATCTACTTGATTCCACAAAGCAATTTTATTTTACTCTTGAACCATTTCGTATGCTTCTCAAAGCACCAGTATCAGCTATAGGAAGCCAACAAGGCAACAGTAAGGCATCCGCAATAGAGCGATATTGAAAAAATCGAAAGCTCTGTTTGTTTTTGAACGCCCCAGTGTTGCAGAAGCCGGAATACTGTTACGTGAGTGAGGTACAATGTGTAAGAAAAAGCCGCCAGATGAGTCCCCCAACGGTTCAAGGCTATCAGTATCCGGCTTTGCGGAATCAGGGGTATCAATTGTACGAAGCAGAGTGTCACTCCTGCGGCCAAAAACAGAGTAGAAACATTCATGGATATAGGCGGCAAGCCGGGAAATGCTCGGGACGTAAAAGCAACCTGGCACAGGACGATACCGCAAACCGTCAGCATTATGCTGCCAATCAAGATTATTTTTTGCGTTCGTTTCGGAATCAGAAAGTAGGCGCCGGCTCCCAGAAGCCAGATGAAAAAATAACCTGCATGCAATTTGCTGAACACCCAAGCGCAACCGAACAGCAGCAAGAATGCCGCATAACGTTTCAGCAAACTTCGGGAGATAACCAACCAGCCGACAACGCCGGTCACCCCGCCCACCGATCC
>JAVBSA010000374.1:0-5062 GCA_031556915.1 Victivallis sp. | reverse complement strand
CAGGAGAGGCAGGCCGCTGGGGATCAGCTGCAGGAACACCTTGCCCGTAACTGCTTCAGGCGTAACGGCGATGACGCCGTCCGGCTTCTCGCGCCGGAGCATTTCGCTTGCGTCGCCGTAGCCGCCGTCGAGCCCGAAGCTGCGGCTGTAATCTTCCGCGGCTCCGGCGTCGAGATCGGCCACGACCACGCGGCCGAGACGGTCGCGCAGCCGGGCGGCGGCGGCTCCGTGATGCAGCCGGGAATGGCGGCCGGCTCCGATGATGGCCAGGTTAATCATATCTGTCTCCCGATAAAAAAGGAATTGTTTGCGATCCGTTGCTTTAATAATACCATACTTCCCGCTAAAAAGCAAGAGAAGAAAATCAAAAAAAGTTCATAAATATAGATGAAATAGACTTTTTTTATCGTTCAAATCAAGATAAAGACCTTGAAATCTTCATTTCAAATTCCAGACCTGAGCTCAAAAACACAAAAGATCAAAAAATGTTTCAATAAAATCAAAAAATGAGTTGCTTTTTAAATCGTTCTTTGCTATACTTAAGATAGATTCATTTGAAACGGCCCTTTGTCAAACAGAAAGGAAATACCCCATCATGTCACCCCTCAAACGCGGCTTTACATTGATTGAATTGTTGGTTGTGATTGCGATTATCGCAATTCTGGCCGCGATGTTGTTGCCCGCCTTGAACCAGGCGCGCGAAAAAGCCAAGGCAAGCAGCTGCATCAACAATTTCAAGCAGATCGGAACGGCCAATCACTTCTATATGGGCGACCATGACGACTATATCGTGCCGGCGCTTGCATCATACTTCAGGTTCTTCGACGGAACTGCAGCGGCCCGCCCCGGCTTCGAACTGCTGGTGGCGTATAAGCCGGAGAGCTTCAAGGGGCTCAATTACGGGATCAGTTATCCCGGCAACCTCTCCTGCCCTTCCCTGCCCGAGAAATTCGATGCCGCCAAGAGCGTCTACATGTCCTATGCCGCCACCAACGGAAACCCTTATCACTATGCGCTCAACTGCTATAACGGCATGACAAACAACCCCACCACTTACAAATACATCAAAGGCGACAAGTTGAAATCGCCGTCGAAATACCGGGTTGCGATGGATGGGCTTTATGGCATAGATCTCTTCTCGGGGGTCAATCACCGTTCTAAAATCGGCTCCCGTCACAGCGGTTACTACAACGCCGTAATGGGCGACGGCCACGCGGCTCCGCTCGTCCTGCGGGTCATCGGCTTGACCGATACCAGCACGGGAAGCAGCTGGGAACCGAACGTTCCATTCGATGATGGAATCAACAACTGAGGGAATCGGATCATGTTTGTAAAAATCCTGGCTTTGGCAACCCTGCTGCCGCTCGCGGCCGCCGCTTCGGAAAATCAGCTCCCCAACGGCTCCTTCGAGGAAGGCATGAAAGGGTGGAGCCATGAGGAATGGAAGGGCCTTCCCCTCCCCGGCCGCATCGGCACGGAGAAACCCTTTGAGGGCAAACAATATTTCATCCTCACCGAACCGGGCAACATGACTCCGCGCTTCATCCGCAGCGCAAACATCCCCGTGACCCGCGGGAAGAATTATGTGCTGAAATTCGCCCTGGCGGGCGAAGAGATCAAAAAAGGGACCGTCTCCGTGCGCGTTCTGCAATATGGAGCGCCCGAAAACAAAAAGACCCCGGTCCTGGGTTGGGTCACGCCCGGCCGCCCCGGCGTGAACAATTTTTTCTCTCAGCCGCTGGAGGGCACGTTCGATTGGCGCACCTTTGAAGTCGCCATCCCCGGGAGCGCGCTTCACGCGGATGTGAAGACGATCGCCATCTATGTCCAGAACCAGGAACCGAGCTTCGGCGAGCTTGCCGTCGATGCGGTTCAATTCACCGAACAACCCTAAACGGCCGCAACATGTACAAAAAATTGATGATGAGCACCCTTTTTTTTGCCTGCGCCGGAATCAGTGCGCAGAACCTTCTCCCCGGCGACACCTCGTTCGAAGCCGGCAGCGACCGCTGGTTCGGCGGCAAGCGGGTGGAAAGCCCGGCCGGGAACGGAGTTCTGCAACTCTCGGGCTCCTACTGCCACAGCGAAATCTATTATGACGTCATCGAAGCGAACCGGGAGTATGCCGCCGCCTTCCGCGCCCGGAGCGCCAAAGGCAGGACGACGGTTCGCGTCGCTCTCGCCCATGTGCGTTACGGGACCGTCGGCAAAGAGCACGCCATCGAGCTTGACGAAAATTTTCGCGACATCTCTTTCCCGCTGCCGAAACAGCCGGAGCGGCGCGATGTTTATTTCACCTTCCGCCTGCCCGCCGGCGCAGTGATCGAAGCGGATGATTTCCGGATCAACGCCGGGCCAGCCGCGCTCCCGTGGCAGCCGAACGCACCTTTCGCGCTTACGATTTCCCCCACCGGCGCGCCGGGCAATCTGCTCTATATCGACGAAACGCCGCCGGAGCTGGAGCTCGGTGCGGTCAACCATTCCGGTGCGGAATTCAAGGGCGCGCTGAACGTCGTCGTGACCGATTTTTCGGGAGCGACAGTAAAAGAGGAGAAATTCGAACTCGCGCTCGCGCCGGACGCTTCCCGCAGGATCCTCTTCCGGCCGCTCCCGGCGATGAAGGCGGGTTACTATCTGGTGAGCGCCGGTCTCGACGGCGATAAAGCCCGGCGGGTGATGCCGTTCGGCGTGGTGCCGCGCCCGGTCGAAGCGAGTCCCGCGGAAGCTTCGTTCGGAATCCACCCGGATCCGTCGCGCCTGACCCTGGCCGCATTGCCCCGCATCGGCGTCAAATACCAGCGCATCATGCCCGGCTGGAGCCATGTCGAACGGCAGAAAGGGGTCTACAGCTTCCCCTTCGCCACCGTCGACGAAGCCGAGGCGCTCGGAATTTCCACCTATTTTTGCGTGAAGCAGATCGAGGATGTCCCCGCCTATGCCAGGGGAACCGACGGCAGGATCGCCGACACCAAAGCCCTCACCGATTATCTCGCGGCGCTGGCCAAAAACGCTCCGGCCGGTGTTCGCGCCTGGGAAATCGAGAACGAGCCCGATCTGTGCTATCCCTCCCGAACCAATTCCGGTTATATGGAGGCGGCGAAATACTACGGTGAAACCGTGAAATTGAGCGCGGACGCGCTCCGCGAAGCGGGGGTGACAACTCCGATCGCCGCGATGCCGGTTTCGGGCTCGAGCAACGGCATTCAGTTCACCGCCGCCGCCGACAAGGAATGTGCTGCCAGCTATCAGATCCTTGCTCCGCACCCCTACACGGGGGCGCGTTATATCGGCCCCAAGTCGAGCAGTGTCGCACCCGACGCCTACATCCGGGAACAGATGAAGCAATTTGCGCTCGCTGCGGGCAAGCGCTCGCTCTGGGCCGGGGAATTCGGCTGGGCTTACGACCGGCGGGAGCCGTTCGGCAGCGAAACGCACCGGATCGTTTCCAACTACGTTGCCCGTTCACTGATCCTCCTCAAATCGGTGCCGGAAGTCGAGAAGGTGCTTTATTTCAAAGCGCAGGGATGTTATGAGCGCGACTTCTACCACTACGGTTTGTGGGCTTCGGAATTCGAGCCGCTGCCTTCGGCGGTGTTCTACGCCAACGTCGCCCGCCGCCTCGAGCACAGCAAGCCGTTGCCGCCGGTATTCGAATCGGACCTGCGGATCTACCCCTTCCTCTCCCGCGACGGCAAGCCTTTCGCGGCGGTGTGGAAATGCAAGGGCGAGATCGACCGCATCCGGCTTTCGAGCGCCATGGCACAGACCCGCGTCACCGATCTCTTCGGGAACCCGGTTGCACTCACCCGGAAAGAGGGCAAGCTCGAGCTGCCGGTCGGCGAGACTCCGCACTGGGTTGAAATCGATGGAGTTACGCCGGAAGAGTTTGCCAAACTGCTGGGTGAAACCGAAATCGATCTGCCGCCCGTAACCATGAGCTTCTTCCACTTCGACGGCGCTTCGCTGACGGGAATCGTCCGCAACAACCTGCCGCGCAAAATCGAGGTGGAGCTGACCGCACCGGAAGTGAAGACACAGAAATTCCAGCTGGCGGACGGCGGCTCGAAGTCGGTGACGCTCCGTTTCGCGGCAGCTCCGGCAAGCGAACTTACAATCAAAGCTTCAGGCGCGGGCAGTGTGACGCTGTCGAAAATCGATCTTGCAAGTCATATCATTTGTCCTGCCGGAACGGGAAAAGGCGGGGTGCTCAACCTTACGGAACGGCGTCATATTTATCCGCCCGATCCCGGAATCGGCTGGAATTCGCCCGCCGACCTCTCCGGCAGTTTCGGTTTCGGTTACGACAAAGATTTTTTCTACTTCACGGCCGACGTGACCGACCCGGTTCACTACCAGCCGGCGGAGAGTTTCCGGGCATGGAACGGCGACTCCATCCAGCTTGCGTTCGATACCATGAACGACGCGCAGGAGGGAGTGTTCGAGTTCGGGAAAGACGATACGGAATTCATCGCCTGGCTGGGACCGAAGGGACCGCAGCTGGCTTGCACGTATTCCGTTTCCGGTGAATTCGGGGCGCCGGTTCCGGGAGCGAAAGTTGAGATTACCCGCGAGGGGGGAATGACACGTTACCGCCTGGCGATTCCGTGGAAAGCGCTGGGCAAGTTGACTCCGATGCCGGGGCGTCTGTTCGGCATGAACTTCATCGTCAACCAGAACAACGGAAAAGAAAGGTCGTATTGGCTGGGATTGACTGAGGGAATCGGCGAGATGAAATACCCCTGGTTATATAAGAAATTCCGGCTGGAATAAATCACAATGTTGCGGCCTTAAGAATCGCGGGAACCTGACAGGGGTCGGGGTCTTTTCGACCTGATCGGTCGAAAAGACCGTCGGCGCGCACTGGTGGCGGAAAATTTCTAGCGAAATTTTCCTTTTTCAGCGTCACCGGCGCGCGATAAAGCTTGAGGCTTTGCCTCAAACTCCACTCAAGGGCTCCGCGCCCTTGAGAATCCGCGCCAGGGCCGAAAGGCCCTGGACCCGGTCGGCTTCGCCTCCCCACGTCCCGCGCCCGGCTCCGCCTTCCCGCTAATGCTCGATCCGG
>JAVBSA010000706.1:0-3708 GCA_031556915.1 Victivallis sp. | reverse complement strand
GAAACCTTCGCCGTACGCGGGGCGGCGCCGGAATTCGAGAGCTTCAGCCGGGCGGTCACCGCTTCGCCGGGCCAATAACAGTGCGTGTCCTTGTTGAGGCGGGCGGAAACATTCAACCCGTCGCCGGCCTTGAATTCGCTGTGTCCGCCGACGCTGTAAGCGGCGTCGTCGAGCCAGAACGTCGCGTCGCTGCTCACATATGGAATCACGACCCCGGTCACGGCGGCATAGCCGTTGACCACGTCGTTGACGCGGGTGACGCCGGGAGCATCCTTGCCCCACTCGGGGACATAGAGCTCATACTTACTCCACTCTTTGCCGAGGGAGACGGTTTTGCCGAGCGCGATCCCGTTGCCGAGGAAAAGATGGAGGTCGGCCCGCTGGTTCTCCCGCTCCCCTTTCAGCCAACAGCTGAAGGAGGCGCTCTTTCCGGGAATAAAAGGAACCGGGTTGAGGTTGAAACGGCCCGCCGATTCCGGCGTCGAGACGATCCGGAAGGAGTATTTGCCCGAGTGTTTCACCGTGTCGTCGAGCGAGACTTCGATCGGTTTCGTCCAGATTTTTCCCCGGCCGTCCCAGACGGTTCCGTCTTCGACGCGTTTGATGAAGTCGTAGCCGTTCATGCCGGTCGCGTAAAACTCCCGCTCCGCGCCGCCGTTGTGGAGGTAATTGACAGTGGAATCCACCTTCGGTTCTTCGGGAACCGTGATGCCGCAACCGCCGATCCGGTAGACGCCCGGTTTTTCGATGTCAACCCTGCCCCAGAGGTAGGTCAGGTCTTCGGGAACAACGGAGCTCTGCTCCAGCACGCTCTTTTCGGCAAAGACCGGAAAAGCGGTCGCGCTCCAATAGTGTTTGTTCTCAGGCCCCCGGGAACCCTCCAGATAAAGGCGTACCGCGCCGTCGGCGTTGCAGGAGACTTCCGCCTTTGCCGTGACCTTCTTCCCCGCCCATTCGGCGGCGGGCCGGCGGGAGGTGCGGACGAGGATCGTCTTCGCCCCGGGCGCCTGGAAAAATTCCCCGGTATCCACAATGACGCAGCCGGGCTCGAACGAAACCTTCAGTTTGTCATAGAAAGGGTTGGGTTTCGTGGAGACGAAGGTGATCTTGCCGTCGGACTCCCGAATGCGGTAGTGCTCCTGCTCTTTCGAGTTTTCGATGGAGACGTAGTCGGCGGAGAGGACGGCGCCGAAGAGGCAGCCGGCCAGAATGAGATTCCATTTCATGGTCTGTTATTTTCCTTGGCGGTTAAAAATCGAGACAGCCGATGTTGCCCCAGGTGCGCGACTTGTCCTGCTCCGCAAGCAGATAGTCGCTGTAGAGCCGGGCATCGGTGTTGCCGCGGTACTGCCATTGGAGGCGGTACGCCGTATGGCCGTCGGCATAGAGAAAATTCGCTCCGTCGGAATGGACCGGCCCCGTATAAGCCATATGATCCGTTCCGGAGGCTTCCGCGCCCGAGCCGGGGTAATTGACGTTGCTGCTCTTGAAATGGGTGGAGTTGTTGTAATTCGCGTCAAAAATAAAATAGCTTCGCGAAGGATATTTGACTCTTCCGATTTTCAGCGGTGCTTCGATATCGGTTGTCGGCCTACCCGGGCTCGGACGCAAGTCCAACCAGGCAAACGCTCCGCAATAGCTCAAACGCGAGGAAGTCTCGTTTTTATCGCTCGGGCAGCGCATGACTTTCCAGGCGCCCCCCGTTGCGTTTCCGGAAGCGTCCACCGATCCGCCCAGATAATGTTTGCCATAATAATAAGGCCAGTGATATTGGGGTGCATATTGATGGCCGTCATGACCGCTGGCGGCCCCCGGGATGAAGGGCGGCATGGTGAACCCCTTGAAGTCATCGGCATAAAAGGCGGCAGCGTTGCCGATCTGTTTGAGGTTGCTCATGCAGGAAGTCCTGTGCGAAGACTCCCGCGCCTTGGAGAGCGCCGGCAGCAGCATGGAGGCCAGAATCGCGATGATCGCGATTACAACAAGGAGCTCGATCAGTGTGAATTTTTTCATTTTATCTCCCAATTGATACAAGAGTTGCGGTTTCAAGCACGGCATCTTCCGGGCGCGGGGCGCGGACGGTTCTCCACAGCATTTCGATGTAGAGCGTCGCGCTCCAGCCGTAGTCGCGGAAAGGCTGGCGGACCGGATCGGGGGAAGGAACGAGGCACTTACGCAGGAGACAGGGCGGGTCGTCCTCCTTTCTGTCATCGTAAAACTCAAAGAACGTGCCGTATTTCAAATAGAATTTCTCCTCTTCGCGGAGAGTGTCACAGAGGAGACGCTCCGCCTCTTTGTCGTAACCGTAGCGTTCGAGGCCGAGTGCCGTGAGATAGTTGATGTTGATCCAGACCGGACCGCGCCACATGTCCTTGCGGTAGAAGAGCGAACACTTGCGGCTGATCGCGGGAATCCGGAGCGGCGTGCCGAAGGTTTCGGGATCGTTCAAATTCCGGAGCAGACGCGCCGCGCGCTCCGGCGCCGGGGCGCCGCAAAGGAGCGGCAGAAATCCCGCCGAAGAGGCGACTCCGGTCAGCCGCCCGGTCGCGGAATCGCGATCCATGTAGATCCCCTCTTTTTCGTTCCAGAGAAGTTCGTTCATCAGGCGGTTGAGCCGTTCGTGATGCTTTTGCCACATCCGTTCATCGGCGGCGAGGCCGAGCCCGGCGGCGAATTTGGCCATGCATTCGCATTCCAGCGACAAAAATGCGTTGAAGTCGGGGGCGTCCAGCTGCGTGGCGGAGTCGAAACGCGGGGAGTTGTCCATACCGCTCTCGCCGCTGCGGCAGAAAGGATCGCCCTCGATGAACCACTCGACCAGCCCCGCGCCGTCGGAGTCGCGGTTGGCCATGATCCATTCGAGATAAGTCTTGAGTTTCGGGTAGAGCGCCTTAATCCAGACCGGATCGGATTTGACCTCTTCAATGAGCGAAAGGCCGAAGGCCAGCACGGGGGGCTGGGTGATTTCAGACCGCCGGCCCGGCCACATCATATGCGGGATCATCCCGTCCGGCAGCTGGGCGTTGACGACCGAGGCGATCAGCTCCCGGGCGCACTCGGGATCCACATGACGCATACCGAGCGCGTGAAAGGTCGAATCCCACAGCCACATGTGACGGTGCGGCCAACGGTCGGGGGTGCTCCAGAAAAGCGGAAACTCGGCGCAGGGTGAATAGATCTGCCCTTTGAGCTGCGAGTAGGCTTTGGCCAGTGTTTTCAGCGAAGCTTCGTCCGTCACCCCGAAATCGGGCATGCGGCGAAAAAAATCGCGCCTGCCGCTCATCATTTTGGCCAGGTCGGCGTCGAGCCAGGCGGGGTTGAAAAACTCCTTCACACCGACGAGAGTCCGCATCCCCTTGCAGAGCACGGCGATGCAATCGGGCAGACGCGTGATTTCGGCAGGGCCTTCCAGAAGCAAATGGTGCGCATCCGTCAGGATTCCGGTGACTTTGTCGGCCTCGAAGCAGTCGGAGGCGAGAAAACAGCGGAGCGGCTTCGTTCCCGAAATGCGGATTTCCCCCTGGGCTTCCGGCAGCTTGAGTTCCAACGCCGCATACTCCAGTGTCCGCAACACAAGGCCGCGGCCGTGATCCGTCGCGCCCTCCAGCCCGGAAAAGGCGAGCAGTTGCCCGCTGCCCCAGATATCAAGAATCTTTTCAATCCGCATCGCAGTATCTCCTTGCATTGTGATCTTCTTTCTACTAAATT
>JAVBSA010000295.1:0-6396 GCA_031556915.1 Victivallis sp. | reverse complement strand
TGATCGTCATCGCGCTCCTGATCCGCGACCCGCTGATCGAAATGGCCGTCAAGAAAATCGGTACGGCCGTCACCGGAACCAAGGTCGAAGTCGGCTCCTTCTCGTCGTCGCTGTTCAAAGGCGAAGTGCGGATCAAGGAATTTGTCGTCGCCAACCCGCAAGGGTATCAGGAACCGAACGCCTTCCAGGTATCGGAAGTATTCGTCAAAATCAAGCCGGGCTCCATCATCGCGAGCAAATTCGTCGTTCACGAAGTGCTGATTTCCGGCACCCGGGTCAACTACGAGCTGAAACCCAACGGCAGCAGCAACCTCACCGACATCCAGAATAACGTGAAAGCCTTCGCGGGAGCGCCCAAGAAGGAAGCGGATCCCAAGAAGGAAACCAAAACGGAGAAGGCCTCCGCCAAACCGGTTGAAGTCCGGCTGATCACCATCAACGACACCCAGATCCTGGTCGCCTCCTCGTTGTTGAAGACCACGATCCCGGTTCCGCTGCCGCCGCTCACGATCACCGACCTCGACACCGGCAGTTCGTTCGGCGACACCCTGGTCAACTTCACCGCCGAAGTGTTCGCCGCCATCGGCAAAGCGATCTCCACCGCGGGAATCAGCGGTGAAAACCTCAAGGCAGTCGGCGATTCCCTCGTCACCGGCGGGCAGAGCGCCATCGACGCCGGAGCCGGCGCCGTCAAAGGGATCAAAGAGATCTTCACCTCCGGCGACAAGAAATAAACGCTTTCCCGACCCGGACGAACGGACAACGCGGAACTGCGCGTTGTCCGTTTTTTTATGGATTCAGGCAAAAAATCGTGCGCGGCACTTGCCAAAGCGGAAGTGAAACAGTAGATTATGGAGCAAGCTTTATTCAATCGAGGAGTTGTTTTATGATGCGTCTTACTTGTTTTGCCTTCGTTCTCCTGGGAGCGTTCCTGTTTTCCGGCTGCGCCGAACCGGAGGTTTTTTCAGAAGTGCTTCAGCAGCACGCCGATCAAAAAATCTATACCCGTTACAACCTCTGGTACCGGGATCCGGCCAATATCAGCACGCTGAATATTCAGGAAGGCTCTTTCCTGCCGCTCGGCAGCGAGATCGAACCGGTGGGAACCAGCCGCAATCACATCACCGGCTCGAGCCGGGTGAACTTCAAGGACCGGGAGGGGCGGAGCTATTCGATCATCTTCGATCCGGGTTACCGTCTCTGTTCGCTCCGGGATTATATCGAAGACACCTTTACCCTGACGCCGCCCGAGAAGATGTTCGAAGGGATTCCGGAGCAGTCGCTCGCCCGGATCAAAGCCGGTCAGGTGGTTCCCGGCATGAACAAGAAAGAGGTGATCCTGGCCTATGGCCCGCCGCCGCCGATCCGTACCGCCAATTTGCGCAACGATACCTGGCTGTACTGGATTTCGCCGTCGCAGACCATCCGGGTGATTTTCCGCAGCGATAAAGTCCGCAACATCCTGAATATCAATGAGTGAGTTCAACAGTTCCGAATTGGCCGCCGCCACGGGGGGGAGATGGCTGACGCCTCCCCCGGCCCTGCTGCGGGGGATTTCAACCGACACGCGCCAGGCGGGCGACGGCAAGCTGTTCCTGGCTCTTGCGGGCGAGCGGTTCGACGCCCACGATTTCCTGGCCGGAGCCGTCGACGCCAATTACGCGGCGCTCTGCATCGAAGAAGGCAAGCTGGGCAAACTCCCCGCGGGGTGCCCGGCGCCGGTGCTGGCGGTCGAAAATACGCTTGATGCCTATCAGAAAATCGCCCGCTTGCACCGCAGGCGCTTCCCGGATCTCACGGTTGTCGCCGTCACGGGGAGCGTCGGCAAGACCAGCGTCAAAGAGATGCTGCGCGCCATTTTCACGGCGGCGGCGGGTGAAGACCAGGTTCTCTACACCATCGGCAACACCAACAATCAGGTCGGCGTTCCGCAGAATCTGCTGCGGCTGACGAAGCAGCACCGCTACGCCGTGATCGAGATGGGAACCAACCACCACGGCGAAATCGAACCGTTGAGCCGCTGCGCCGAACCGCAGGCGGCGATTGTGAATACCGTCGCCCCCTGTCATCTGGAATTCCTGGGCAGCCTCGAAGGGGTGGCGACCGAAAAGAGTAAAATCTTCACCGGGCTCGTTTCCGGCGGAACGGCGGTGATTCCGGCGGAGTGCCCGGCGCGCGAGGTCCTGGCGGCAGCGGCGGAACCGTTCCGGCAGCTTTGCTTCGGCAAAGATTGCCGGGGGGAATTGCTCGACGGCGACCTCGGCACAAGCACCTTCCGGCTCACATTCCCCGCCGGGGAAACATTCGACGTCACCTGGAGTTTGACCGGCGAACACCAGGTCGCCAACGCTTCGGCGGCGGCGCTTGCGGCGCTTGCGGCAAGCGTCCCCCCGGCGGTGATCGCCGCCGGGCTGGCCGGCACGCGATTGCCGGGGATGCGGAGTAAAATCACCGTCATAAACAATGTCACTTACTTCAACGACGCCTATAACGCCAACCCGGCGAGCATGCGCGCCTCGTTTGAATTGCTGAAGGCGAACCGGTCGCGCTACACCGGCATGCTGCTGATCCTGGGGGAAATGCGCGAGCTGGGGCCGGAGGCGCCCGCCGCCCACGCCGAAACGTTGCGGCTGGCGCGGCATTTGCTGCCGGGCGCCCGTATTTTCACAGTCGGCGAAGGCTTCCGTGCTTCGCCCGGCGACCGCCATTTCCCGACACCCGAAGCGGCGGCGCCCGAAATCTCGGCAACTCCCGGCGAAGTCGTTTTCGCCAAAGGGTCCCGCGGAATCGCGGTGGAGCTTTCTTTGCCGGAGGAAGCGCGGTAATTGCTAAAAGGAGGGCATCCGTCATGATCCGTTCATTTGAAAAAGTTCTCGGCGAACTTCTGATCGCCAAACGCGGATTCAACAGTTCCACTGTCGCCCGCGGACATATTGTCAACGACTCGCGCAAGATCCTCCCCGGGGACATCTTCGTGGCGATTTCCGGCACGTCGGTCGACGGGCACAATTTCATTGAAAATGCGATCGCGGCGCGCGCCCAGGTGGTGATCCACGAGAAGCCGCTGGATCAATATCACAACCACATCACCTATCTTATGGTGACCGACAGCCGGCTCGCCTACGCCCGGTGCTACCGCGAATTCTGCGACCGGCCGGACGAAGTGCTGCAGCTCTTCGGCGTCACCGGGACCAACGGCAAAACCACGACCGCCTACCTCGTCGAGCACCTGATGCGCGCCGGGGGGCGTTCCTGCGGATTGATCTCCACCGTGGAAACGCGCGACGGCAAAGTGACGCGCCCGGCGGAACACACCACGCCGGAGGCGGGAGTCCTCTTTCCGCTCCTCGCCGAGATGCGGCGGAACCGGATGGCGGCCGCGGTACTGGAGGTCTCCAGCCACGCGCTCGACCAGGGGCGGATCGCGGGGGTGCGTTTCCGTGTGGCGATCTTCACCAACCTCACGGGGGATCACCTCGACTACCACGGGGACATGGAAGAATATTATCAGGCCAAGAAAAAACTCTTCATCGAACAGCTCGCCGCCAAGGGCGCGGCGGTCATCAACGTCGACGACGCCTACGGCGAACGCCTGGCGGAAGAGGTGGGGGACGAAATTAAAATCGTCACCTTCGGCGGTCCGAAGAGCGAAGCGAAGTGGAAAATCACCAATGTCGAGCTCACGGCGGAAAACTCGAAGTTCCGCCTGGAGAGCCGCAACGCCGCGTTCGACGTCTGCACCAACCTGATCGGAATTCACAATGTGCACAATCTCACCGGGGCGATCCTGGCGGTGCGCGAATTCGGGCTTAAGCCGGAAGAGATCGACCGCGCGCTCGCCGTTCCGATCCGGGTTCCGGGCCGCCTGGAGCGTTTCGACACGCCGGCGGGGGTCACGGTATACATCGATTACGCGCATACCGACGACGCGCTCGCCAACGTGCTTTCGATTCTCCGCATGATTGCTCCGGGCCGGTTGATCACGGTTTTCGGGGCGGGCGGCAACCGCGACCGTTCCAAGCGTCCCCGGATGGGCAAGGCGGCGGCGAAGGATTCGGACCTGATCATTCTGACCAGCGACAATCCGCGGGAGGAGGATCCGGAGGAAATCATGAAAGAGATCGCCGCCGGAATCCCGGAAGGCGTCCGATACGAGATGGAGCCGAACCGCCAGAAGGCGATCCGGCGCGCGCTCGAGCTGGCCGAACCGGCGGACACCATTCTGATTGCGGGCAAAGGCCACGAAAACTACCAGGAGATCAAGGGAGTCCGCCACCCCTTCGACGACCGCAAGGTGCTGAGAACGCTGCTGGACGAGAAACAGTAGGGAGTCCTCAGCTTCACCCCAATAAAAAAGCCGGCCGTTTCCGGCCGGCATAATTCCGTTTCAACTTCTTCTTACTCGAAGAACTCGTAAGTGGTCGAACCGGTGACGGAGTTGGCCATATCCATATCGTAGGTCTGGAAGGGCACCAGCAGGACGACCCAGTTGATATAACGCGCACTGGACCGGATCATATCGATCGATTCGAGGAGCTTGCGGTCTTTCGCGTCGAACACGTTGAAGGAAAAGGTTCCGTAAGCGATGCGGATGTAGCGGCAGAAGAGCGGAATTTCCGGAATCACGACCGAGATGCCGGTATCGGGCACGGGAATCGGGAGTGCGGGCGTACCGATCAGGAGTTTGTTGTAGTCGGTTCCGAGCACGCCGCAAAGCGGCTGGATGATGACATCGGCCTCTTCCGCCTTGCGGGTGATGATCACCTGCGCCTTGCTGATCTGCCCCTCGATCACGCCCTGGGCGTAGGCTTTATCCACCTGGGGGGCAAAATAATCGTAGTCCATGAAGGCTTTCTTGCCGGAGAAATTCATGAAATTGGCATGGCTGACGCCACGTTCGATGGTGGTGGAAACCAGATATTCCTCAATCGCGGAACGGGGCGTGTTGGTCACCCAGGGGGAGGAACAGGAGCAGAGCATCAGGGAAACGGCCAGGCCGAGGAATAGAAAAACAATCGATCGCGTCGTCACAATAAAAGCCCTTTCATTTGAAATCATTGAAAAACAGGAGTATATTTCATATCAAATATAATCGGTTAAAGTACAGCATATTTTACTATTTTTCAATCATTTATTTCTAAAAAATCGGAGCATTAAATATGGAATTCCGTAATATCGGCAAAACCGGCATGAAAGCCGGGGTCGTCGGCCTCGGCGCCGAGCATCTGGATGGCAAACCTTACGGCGCCGTGGAGGAAACCATCCGCGCGGCGCTGGATTGCGGCATGAATATGATGGATCTTTTCATGCCGGGCGAAGAGGTGCGCCGGAACATCGGCAAGGCGCTGGGGCGGGACCGCGACAGGATGCTCATTCAGGGCCATATCGGTTCGGTGGATCTCAAAATGCAATACGACATCAGCCGCGACCTGGCAACCTGCCGGACTTATTTCGAGAACCTGCTGCGCGCGCTCGACACCGATTACATCGATTTCGGGATGCTCTTTTTCATCGATTCCAACGAAGATTACGCCAAGGTGTTCGAAGGCGAAATTCTCCCTTACGCGCAAAAGCTCAAGGAAAAGGGAGTCATCCGGGCGGTCGGGGCGAGCGCCCACAACCCGGAGACCGCGCTGCGCGTCGTCGAAAGCGGCGCGGTGGATCTCCTGATGTTCAGCATCAACCCCGCCTTCGACCTGATGCCGGAAGTCTGCGACCCGGAAACCATGATCCTCAAAGCGGCGGAATCGATGGGCAACACCGATCCGGCCCGCGCCCGCCTCTACCGCGCCTGCGAACAAAGGGGCGTCGCCATCACTTCGATGAAAACCTACGGAGCGGGCAAATTGCTCTCGCAGGAACACACGCCCTTCTCCGCCGCGCTGACGCCGGGCCAATGCATCCATTACGCGCTCACCCGCCCGGCGGTGGTAAGCGCGCTCGTGGGCTGCGAGTCGCGACGCCAGGTGGAAGAAGCGGTCAAGTATCTGACGCTGACGCCGGAGGAACGCGACTATACCCACGCCTTCGCCAACTACAACGGCAGCTTCAAAGGCAGCTGCGTCTATTGCAACCACTGCCTCCCCTGCCCCGCCGGAATCGACATCGCGACAGTCAACAAATACCTGGATATCGCGGAGTTGAACGAAAGCTTTATTCCCCCGAGCATTCTTCAGCACTACCGTTCGCTGGCGGCACACGGAGGGGATTGCATCCAATGCGGCAGCTGTCTTGCCAAGTGCCCCTTTGAAGTTCCGGTGATCGAACGCATGAAAAAAGCGGAAACCCCAAATCGATCTCCTGTACGGAGCTGGCCGATTCCATCAACGGCCACCGGATCGGTTTCCGCGCCGACCGCGCGCGGCTCGAACACGCGGTGATCGAGTTTTGAGCTTA
>JAVBSA010000583.1:0-4525 GCA_031556915.1 Victivallis sp. | reverse complement strand
TCGGCCACCGGAAGATTCCCGGCTGGGCGCTCGGCATCTCCATGGTGGGGTATTCCATCAGCTCCATCACCTTCCTGGCGCTGCCGGCGGCGGCATTCGTGCTCGACTACCGGCAGCTTACGCCGAACTTGTTCATGCCGGTTGCTGCGCTGGTGGCCGCGTGGCTGTTCATTCCGTTCTTCCGGCGCGGCCGCAAGACCACGGCTTACGAGTATCTCGAATCGCGCTTCGGCACCGGCATCCGCCTCTACGCGGCGATCTATGCGATGTTCGGCCAGCTGGTCCGCCTGATGCTGATTCTCTATCTCGTCGTGCTGCCGCTCGGCGAGATGTTGCACATCAGCGAAACAACCGCCATTCTGGTCTTCGGGATCATCACCTGTTTCTACACGGTTTTCGGCGGGATCGAAGCGGTCATCTGGACCGACGTCGTCCAGACGATCATTCAGTTGGGGGGAGGGCTGGTCTGCATCGTCGCCGTTGTGCTGCAACTCCCCGGCGGCCTCGGGCAGGTGGTCGAAATCGGGATCGAATACGAAAAATTCAGCCTGGGACCGCTGAACTTCAACTTCAGCGAACGCACCTTCTGGGTGATGAGCCTCATCGGATTCCTCGGGTTCGTCGGCGAATTCGCCAGCAACCAGAACCTGGTTCAACGCTATATCGCGGCTCCCTCGCTGCGCGAAGCGCGCAAGGCCACGATCCTCTGCATCTTTCTGAGTTTGCCGACCTGGATCTGCTTTTTCTTCATCGGCACCTGCCTCTTCGCCTTCTACAGAATCAACCCTTCGGCCGAAATCGCGGCGATGAAGCCGGACAACGTGTTCCCGCACTTCATCTTGAACAATATCTGGCCGGGGGTGAGCGGGGTGATCATCGCGGCATGTCTCGCCGCCGCCATGAGTTCGCTGTCAAGCTCGATCAACGCGTTCTCTTCCATCTGGACAATCGACTGCCTGCGTCTGATCCGCAATAAATCGGAAGACAAAGTCGAACTCGTGAACGCCAAAATCGCGTCGGCCCTCGCCGGATTCGTTATGATCGGGGGAGCACTGGTTATTTCCGTAATTCCGCGCGAAAGCGTCTATGACCTCGGCACCATCACACTGGCACTGTTCTGCTCGGCGGCCCTGACGCCGTTCATGCTCGGCTTCTTCACCACCCGGGTCGGAAACCGCGCGATCCAATTCGGCATGTGGGCGGCGATTCTGTTCAGCATCTACAACGTATTGAACTACTTCGCGATCCTGCCGGACTCGCTCCGCTGGGATATCCATATCTATATGGCGGGAGTCATCTGCAACGCGGTCATGCTGGTTGCGGCGTTGGGATATTCGCTCTTCCGTCCGGAGCCGAAGAGCGGGAAGCTCGAGGGGCTTACCGTGTGGACTCTCGGAGAAGAAGAAAAAGAATCATGAGCCCCTCTGCCGGGGGTCGAGCGCGTCACGAAGTGCGTCCCCCAGCAGATTGAGTGCGAGAACCAGGAAGAACATGAAACCGGTCGCGGCGGTCAGTTCCCACCAGACGCCGCGCCAGAGGCGTTCCTGGCCGTCTGAAATCATGACGCCCCAGCTCGGCGCGCTTTGAACGCCGAATCCAAGATAGCTGACGATCACTTCCAACATGATCGCTCCTGCGAACATCAATGTGAAATAGATGATGACCAGGTGCATGACGTTGGGGAGGATGTGCCGGAAGATGATAACGGGGGAACTCACCCCCGCAACCCGCGCCGCCGCCACGAAGGGCATGGTGCGCAACCTCATGCTTTCGCCCCGCACCACCCGGCAGAGGGTCACCCAGCCGGTTACGCCGATGGCGAGATAAACCGCCAGCATTCCCGGTTCCGCCCGGAGCAGGGCTCCCGCCGCGTCCGCGGCTGCCATCAGGTTCGGCGACAGGAAGTTGCGCGACACCAGCAAGGCGAAGGCCAAGATGAAAAGCAGTGTCGGCATCGAAGCGAAGGTGCTGTAGGCCCAGACAATGAGATCGTCGAATTTGCCGCCGTAGAAGCCGGCGACGGCGCCGAGCGTCATGCCGATTCCGGCCGCGATGATGCCCGCGATGGTTCCTACTTTCATCGCGGTGGAGCTGCCTGCGACTGCCCGGAGCAATACGTCACGTCCCTGGTAATCGGTTCCCAGCCAGTGGGCAGGGGAGGGGGGGCTGTAGCGGGCCGCGTCGTCCGTGCGCTGATAGACGGGCGTGATATCGTTCTTTTCGCAGTAAATGGTATAGCCTTCGGTTCCGACGGCGGCCAGGAGATAGAGCAGGAACACGCCGAGGGAGAGGAGTGCAATCTTATTGCGCCTCAGGCATGTCCAGGCTGCTGCGGATGGGCGGCTCAACCTTCTGCCTCCTGCGCCAACCGGGAGAGCGTCACTTGGAGGAGCGCGATTTCAGAGGGCGTCACCCCGTCGATCCTGCCGGCCTGCGCCAGCGTGGTGGGGCGGATTTTGCCGAGCTTCAACCGTGCTTCGTTGCTCAATCCTTTGATCGCGTCATAATCGAGATCGCCCGGAATCTGCCAGTGTTCCAATTTGCGGAGCCGGTTGATTTCGACGGCTTCGCGCTGAAGGTAGCCGTCGTACCGGGCTTCGACCAGAAGCTCGCGCCAGACCCGTTCCTGCCGGATTTCGGGCAGCAGCCCGGCAGGGAAGGGGAGTTGTTGCCGCCCTTCCTCGTACGGGACCGCGTCAGGCAGGTTCTTGAGGTGAACCAGAAGCGTTTTGCCCACGGATTTCGCCGTGCGGCAAATATCGAGGACATGCGTAAGTTCTTCGCGGTACCGACTGAACTCCCGGTATTTCGCCTCCGGCAGCAACCCGAGTTGCCAGGCTTCTTCGGAGAGGCGGAGGTCGGCGTTGTCCTGCCGCAGATGGAGCCGGTATTCGGCGCGGCTGGTGAAGAGCCGGTAAGGTTCGTTGATCTCTTTGGTGCAGAGGTCGTCGACCATGACGCCGATGTAGCTTTTGTCGCGCCCGAATTCGACCGCGCTTTTCCCGGCGGCGAAACGGGCGGCGTTCAAACCGGCCAGAAGTCCTTGCCCCGCAGCCTCTTCGTAGCCGCTGGTTCCGTTGATTTGCCCGGCGGAGAAGAGGTTGTCGTACGACTTGACCCGAAGCGAGCGGTCGAGCTGGTCGGGGAAGAGGAAATCATATTCGATGGCATAGGCGTAACGGGAAATCACGGCATGTTCCAATCCCGGGACCGAGTGCACCATGGCGCGCTGAACTTCGACGGGGAGGCTGGTTGAGATGCCGTTGATATAATATTCGCCGGTTTCCGCGCCCTCTGGCTCCAGGTGAATCAGGTGGATCGGGTGCTGGGGGAAGCGGACGACTTTATCCTCGAACGAAGGGCAGTAACGGGTGCCGATTCCTTTGATCACCCCCTGATACATCGGGGAAAATTGCAGGTTTTGCCGCACCAGCTCCGCCGTCTCTTCGGTCGAGCGCGTCGTGTAGCAGGGCAGGTCGGAACGGAGGGCGCGGGGAAGGGGAGGGCACAGTTCGCGACTCCAGTAACTGAACCCCTCGCCCGCATGGTCGGATTCCTGTCGGCCCATTTGAGAGAAATCGATGGTTTTGGCCAGGATCCGGGGCGGAGTACCCGTCTTCAGACGGCCGAGCCGCAAACCGAGTTGACCGGCGAGGGCGGCGGAGAGAGATGATGGCGCATCGCCCGAACGCCCGCCGGGGAAATTGCGCATCCCGTAATGCAGTTTGCCGGAGAGGAACGTGCCGGTGGTCAACACCATGCTGCGGCAGCGGATCCGGTCGCCGAACTGGTTTTCAATTCCGGCGATCCGGCCGTTTTCGAGCAGGAATCCGGTGATTTCGCATTGCAGAACATCGAGAGAAGGCGTTTCTTCGAGCAGAAGCTTCATCGCCCGCTGATAGATCACTTTGTCGCACTGGGAGCGCGGCGACCAGACGGCGGGCCCTTTGCCGAGGTTCAGCATCCGGAACTGGATGGAGGCATGATCGGTGATAAAACCCTGTGCTCCGCCCATGGCGTCGATTTCACGGACGACCTGCCCCTTGGCGATTCCGCCGATGGCCGGATTGCAGCTCATCTGGGCGATATGATCCATATTCAGCGTAACCAGCAGAACGGAAGCTCCCAGGCGCGCTGCGGCAAAAGCGGCTTCGCACCCGGCGTGACCGGCGCCGATGACAACAACATCGTATTCTTTCATCGATTCTCTCTCAACTCTTGATTCATCTGTATAAAATACTTTCCCAAGTCGATATTATCAATATCGGTTTCAAAAAAAGTGAAATTACCCCCCTGCCCGGATTTCGATTGCTAAATTAACATAACATATATTATGCGACGTTACGAGTGAGCGGGAAAATCCCCCCTCTCCATTTGTATTTTTCGCATTCCGGCAATACGTTGTATCGAAAGTTAAGGAATGATATGAAAATCGATGTGACACAAAACAAAGTCTCTTGCTGTTTCTGGCTGCTTACCGGTCTGTTTCTGGTGCTGGTTTCGACGGCGGTTCTGGTTTGGGGTG
>JAVBSA010000266.1:0-3473 GCA_031556915.1 Victivallis sp. | reverse complement strand
TTCAGGTCTTCGGGATTCTTCGACCAGAGCGGGTGCGACATGATTCCCCAGGGGCTGCCGGCGGAGCCTCCGGCCGCGAGGAAGAGGGAGCACAGGGCGGAAAAGAGCGTTTTTCTGTCTTTGAGCATGAATGGAAATCCTGAAATTAGAGTGAGAAAACGGAGAAATATTCGCTGACGAACCGTTTGGCTTGCATCGATCCCTGGCGGAGTGTGGCGGGCGCCTGCGTCGCGGCGTGGCCGTCTGCGTAGCCGAGCTGGATTTTGCCGCTGTGACCGACCCAGAGGCCGCCGGCGCTGCCGTCGGTACTGCTATCCACGTTATCGCAGCGCCAGTAATAGCCGGCGTAACTGTTGTTCGCCACATTGGTGTCGGCGTAAAGATGGAGTTCTGAAGGGCGTTTCATGCGATTCGTCAGGAAACCGGTGAATCCGCCCCGGCTGACGTAGTAATCGCCGGTATTATGTTTGGTGCCCGTCGCAGACGAATAAGTCGAATCCCAGGCGGGATAATAGAACCCGTTGGTGTTCCATTGCTCGTAATCTTTGCGCATGTAGGAGCCGGAGAGCGGGCAGAGGAAGGTCTGGCGCAGTCCGAAATTCAGGTAGGGCGAGAGCTGGCTGTCCGGAGTGAAGCTCTGCGTTTTGGTGCCGGAGTTGTAGGTGATTTTTCCGCCGAGGAAAACCTGGGAGAAGATGTTCGTGCCGCTGGCGTTGACGACACGCCAGACCATGTAGCCGCCGTAGTCGCCCGCATAAAACTGCTGCAGGGCCATGACCTGTTTGTGCTGGTTGGCGCAAGTGGACATCTTGCTTTTCTGCCGGGCCTGCTGAAGCGCCGGGAGCAGCATCGAGGCGAGGATTGCGATGATCGCAATCACGACCAGCAATTCGATCAATGTGAAAAAGTGGCGTGGACGGTTCATTTGGTCTCTCCTGTTTTGGAATGGATTTTTAAATCTCTTACGGATTCGCGTTCTACCAGTGTGGGGGTGATGGTGATGTCGATCAACCGCTTTTCGGACTTGCCTTGAAGGAGCCCCGTGATGGCCTGGACCAGTTCCCGGGCGCATTCGGGGTGCCGCCCGTCGATCGAAGTCAGTTGCGGCGTGAAATAATCGGCGGTGCGGTCATTGCCGTACCCGATGATGCTGACCTCTTCGGGAACCCGGATCCCGGCTTCCCGGAGCGCGGCAATGGCTCCCTGGGTCGATTGGTCGCTCATGACGAAGAGCGCGGTGAAGGGGCAGCCGTGTTCCTTCAGGAAAGTCTCCAGCGCGTCGTGCGCCTTGCTCATGGAGTAGTCGCCCGGTTGAACGTCGCAAGGGATGACCTTTGCTTCGGCGCCGAAGAGCCGGGCGCTGCCGAGGAACCCGGCGATCCGGTGTTCCACATCTTTGTTGCGCGGTTCCGAGGGCAGAAGCGCCAGCTTGCGGTGCCCGCGGCGGATGAAGTGCGCGGCGGCCAGCATGCCGCCGAACTCGCTGTCGGCGCGGAGCGAATGCATGGAGACTGCGGAAAGGTCGGACCACAGGATGACGATCTCCGAAGGAATCCGGGCCAGGGCACAGATTTCCTCCCGGCTTAACGCCGGTTTGGTCGGAATCACCACGTGAACCTCCGCCGGAACGGAAGCGATTTTTTCGGCCAGATCGTCATGAAAGTCATAACTGACCAGGACGAACTGGAATTCCGCGCCGGATTGGGAGATCTCCTCTTTCAGGTGTCTGGCGAACTGCCGGTTGCCTTCGCTCGGCCAATCCGGCACCAGAAGCGCGATTTGTTTGACGAGTTTGTTCCGGCGGACGTAAATTCCGCTCTGGGGGCGGGTTTCAATCGCTCCCAACGCTTCCAGCTCCGAGAGGACGGAGTCGACCGCCCGGCGGCTCACCCCGTAGCGCAGCATCAGCTGGCGCACCGAGTAGAACCGGCTGCCCGGCCGGAAGCGCAGCAGCTCGCCGTGGAGCTGTTCTTTGAATTCGCTTTTTTTGTCGGAAAGGATCATTTGCCCGAATTCCCGTATCTGTGTTGATGTGTATACTTATATTATGACACATGAGCACAGTTGCTGCAAATTGCGGGCTCAGTTATTTGTATGGAAACACGTCTTTGACTTCGAGGCGGTGAACCGGAGCGTATTGTTCCAGCGCTTTGAGGTCGATCTTTTCGGCGTCGCCGACGATCAGGAGGAGCCGGGCCTTGCCTTTGATCTCCCGGTTGTAAAATTCCTGGAGGTCGGGGGCGGTGGCGGCCCCGATCTGGCGGTAGGTCTGTTCGCGGAAGTCGGGCGGGAGACCCATGTCGCGGAAATTCTCCGAGAGCGCGAACAACCGCTCCTCGCGCCAGCGCTCCGCCGCCTGAGCTTTCAGCAGCGCTTCGCGGCTGTTGCCGATCGCAACGGAGTCGAGCGGGAACCCGAGCGCGTCGACCGCCTTCATCGCATCCGGCAGTTTATCCGCCTGGGTCGAAAGATAGAGGAGATACCAGTGGGGCATCGCCGGGGAGTCCGGCGTGGTGTAAGCGGCGAAACAGCTGTAGGCGAGAGAGTTGGATTCCCGCAGGTTCCGGAAGACAACCGAGGACATTCCGCTGCCGAAGTAGCGGTTGAAGAGCTGGCGGAGCCCGATATCGTCCGGGTTGAACTTCCGCCCGCGCGAAAGGTAAAGCAAATGCAGCTGGCTGATGTTCGGCACATGGACGAGATAGACGGCGGAGCTGTCGATGCGCTGCGCTTCGCGTTCCATCGGGGCCGGGGGGAGCGTCACCTCCCGCGGCGGGGCCATATATTCTCTCATTTTCGCGACGGAGGGGCCGTAGTATTGAACCCTGACCGGGTACCGTTTCAGCTTTCTGATCGCCGCGGCGACCTCTTCGGCTTTGACGGCTTCCAGTTCCGCGTTGGTGTAGCCGGAACGGCGCATATATTCTTTGCCGAATTGAAGGCAGGGCAGGAGCCCTTCGAAAAGAATGGAGTCGGGGCGTTCCATCTGCGCTTTGCGGCCGAGTTCCACTTTGCCGACGAGCAGTTTCAAAGCCTCCGGGTTTACGGCGGGCACAGTCAGCATTTCGTCGGCCAGCGCGAGAATGGGGCCGGAATTCCGGTGAAGCCCGCTCACGGTGACCACTGTCTTTTCAGCCTCCGGCGAAATGGAGACGGATCCGGCCAACCGGTAAAGTTCCAGTTTCAGCGCTTCGGCGGAGTGTTTTTCCGTCCCCGCCACGCTGCTGTAGGAGCCGGTCAGTTCCCGGATCCGTTCGTTCCGGCTGCCCGCCGGGTAGATAAACCGCAGCTGGAAATAGTCGTTTTCCCGGTTGATGATCCAGGAGAGATATCCTTCGTGTTGGATCCCGTTGACGAGATCGGGGAATTCCGGCTTGATCTCTTCAGCCGGCATGGCGATCAGCTCTTCGAAGAACTTCGAGTGCCCCTTGACGGTATTGTCGAGCGGGGTCAGCGGCGGCTTCGGCAGCTTT
>JAVBSA010000193.1:0-4476 GCA_031556915.1 Victivallis sp. | reverse complement strand
CATGCGTTCCTGCCACGCTTCGGCGGTATTACCGGCGGTATTGTAGTTGTAGGGGTGAAAACTGACGGCGTCGCAATAATCGAGCAAACCGAGTTTCAGGAGTTCTTCCAGAAAGGTTTCGCCGGTACATACGGAGTTGGCGATGAAAGTGGCGTCGGGCGAGAGCTTTTTGAGGCGCGGGTAGACCGTTTTCAGCATCTTCATATAGCCTGCCGCGCTGCCGCGGCCGAAGCCGAGGTAGCTCATGCCGCAGCCGCCGTCCCATTCGTTCCAGATCTGGTAGAGCTTCACCCGGTCGCCCGAGAAGCGGATGATTTCTTCGCAGTAACGCGCATACCCCTCGATCGCCTCGGCGCTGACGGGGTAGTTGCCCTTGTCGTAGTTGACGTTGCTGTAGTTGAGGAGAATGAGCGGCCGGATGCCGCGCTTGACCGACTCGTTGAGATAGGCGTCGAAAAACGCCGGAACTTTGAAGACGCCCTTTTCGCTTTCGACACGCGACCAGGAGACTTCGTCGCGGATGGAGACGATTCCGGCCTGGGCGGCGAGGTCGAGATTCGCGGCCGCGCCGCCTTTGTTCTGGGCGAAGTGGGTGCAAACTCCCGTATGAAACTCCAATTCCGCCGCTCCGCAGATGGCGAGGAGCGCGACGGCGACGGTTACCGGAAAATACTTGGTCATGATATTGCTCTTATTTTATCAGGTTATCGATCAGGATGCGCACGGTTCCGGGCGTCTCTTTGCGGCAATCGACGGTGACGGCGAGGAAATCGACCGGGAAGTCGGGCTTCCGGTCTTTGTTGCCGCCCCAGACGGCGGAGGGTTTGCCGAGCGGGATCGGGACAGTTTTCCAGCTTCCCGGCCGGAGTTCGACGTTGGTGCGGTATTGAAAAATTTCTCCGGTCGCGTCGATGAGGCGGATGGATACCGCCTGGACGGCCCCGGCCGGTTCCGCGAAGAGATCGAGCGAAAAGCTCCCCTTCAACTCCTCCGGGCCGGAAGCGATCCGGATCCGTTCCCTGAGGTTGAGTTCGCAATAGGAAAAGACTCCGGGCGTCATAACGATCTCCTGAACCTTGCCGATGGCCGGCGAGTAGTCGGGCGTGCTCAGCGTCTGCTTGCGCGGCGCGGTCGAGTGAAGCTGCCAGGCGGCCGCCGAATCGGTCGGAATTTCAATCGCCGCCGCGAAAATCGGGGCAAATGCCAAAAGGAAAAGAAATCGGTTCATAGCGGTTCCTGTCATTGTCATTGTTGCGGTATCACAAGTTGCGGTTGAATCATGTCCAGGAAGGACTCGGCGGGGAGTTCGTCATGTTCGAGCCGTTTGCGGATCAGTTCCGCCGCCCGGCGGCCGATCTCGAAATCATTCTTGTCGACGGTCGCCGCGGGCGGGGTCGATTCCCACTGAAAGGGGCGGGTGCCCGAGTAATAGTTGTCGTAGCCGGCCACGGGAATGATTCCGGGAACCGTTCCCAGCTCCCGCAGCGCGCGTTGAAAATAGGGAACCGCAACGTCGCTGTCCACCAGGATCGCGTCGATTTTTCCCTCTTTGACAAACGGGGCGGCGGCCTCGGCGACCACCTTGGAACAGCGGCGGAAATTTTCACAGGAGCCCACTTCGTTGGTGATGGGCAGCGTGCCGGCAAGCGGCAGAAGTTCGATGCCGTTGACCCGGGCCGCCTCCTCGTAGCCGGCCCGGCGTTCCGCCTGCCAGGCCAGGCGAGGCCGTTCCTTCGCCGGGAAATACCAGAGCGCCTTCCGGCATTTCCGTTCCGCCAGGTGGCGCAGCAGAAGCTGCGGGCCCATCCGGTGATCCGAAGAGCAGCGCTCGATTCCGGCGGTGCAACCGTATTCGAGGCGCTCGGTGTCGCCGAAGGTGGAGACGGGAACCCGGCCGATCAGGGTCCGGTAGATCAATTCCTCCATCTCGAGGGAAAGCGTATGGTATTCGTTGGCGTAAACGAGCCCGCGGACCCGATAGGAACCCAGGAGTTCGAGGATCATCGAAGGCGGCCATGAAACGGAGAGGGTCAAGGAGGAAAGTCCGGATTCATTGAGCCGGCTGAAGATGCCGCGGATCCGCCGCCGGCTGATGTAGAGCTTATCCTCCGGCCCGGCGACCGTGTCGTTGGCCCCGAGAACGCCGACCAGCTTGGAGGCGGGATCGAACACCGGAGCCGGCTGGGCGGGTGAAATGCGCCGTTTGCGCGGCGAGATCATTTCAAGATACCCCTCCGACTCCAGGTTCTTCAGGATTCCGCGGATGACGGTCCGGCTGGTGGCGAATTCGTCGGCGATATCGCGTTCGCTCGGCAGCGTCGTCTCCCGCGAATAATATTCGCGGATGATCCGGCGCACCAGAATCGTGCGGATGTCTTGTGTTGAACGTGTCATGGCCCAAAATGGTTTGTTTTGCGGTTTTTTGGTTTATCCATATTATACCACAAAACAATACCGGAGCCAACAGCAAACAAGACTATTTTACGACTATTTTGGGCTTTTGGCAGGCCCAAAAATATTACCCGATATAAGGATCCAGGCCGGCGTCGGAGAGTTCCTGCCGGAACTGAAGTTCCTGTTCCGGGGTGTAACGGGGGATGGGCGGCCGCCGCGGGCCGGGGTCGACTCCGGCGAATTTCATGAATGTGTTGAAGGTTCCCGGGTAGCGGGCGGCGATTTTCAGCGCCAGGTGTCCGAGGTCGGTGAATCTTCGGGCTTCCGCGAGGTCGCCCCGCTGAAAGGAATCATAGATGCCGTGGTAGATGCGGGGCAGGTAGTTGTAGGTGGTGCCGACTCCGGCTTCGGCTCCCATGGCCAGGGCTCCGAGCAGCATTTCGTCCCGTCCGTAAAGGATTTGGAACTGTTCCGAAACGGCGATGCAGCGGCGGTAGAGGCAGAGATCCTCCGAGGTGAATTTCAGCCCGGCGAAATTGGGGACTTCGTCCGCCATGATCTTCAGGAATTCATCCATCGGCAGCTGGACGCCGGTCATGCCGGGGGCGTGATACAGAAAGAGCGGCCGCCCGCCGCAGACTTCGGCGACGGGTTTGACGGAGTCTGCCAGCGCCCGGGGCGAACCGGGGCGGAAATAGAACGGCGCCATGACGCACAGCGCATCCGCTCCGAGTGCGGCGCTGTGGGCGGCCAGCTCCCGGGCGTCTCCGATGCTGCAGCTGGCCACGTTGACGATCACCGGAATCCTGCCGGAGGCCGATTTGATGTAGGCTTCGGCGACGGTCTTGCGTTCGGCCATGGTCAGCGCGGAGAATTCCCCGGTGGAGCCGACGGCGAACAGCCCGGTGAATCCTTTGTCGACGCTGTACTCGACGAATTTCTCCACCCTCTCCGGTGCGATCGATCCGTCTTCGTGCATCGGCGTGAACGCCGCTGCGACCAAACCTTTGAATTTCATGGCAATTGACTCCTTTTGTATCCGAAATTGGTGAATGAATGGATATTTTTTGTTGATATTAAGATAACGTTGTGTATACACATTTGCAAGCTTGTGAAACGGTATATTTGTTGAAAATAATTGAAATTAATGCAGATGCGACTTGCAAATGCGGATGCGATATACTATAATATTAGCAAATTGAATATTATTTTGTGTATACACTTCATGGAGGAAATATGTCAGTCAGAGGCAAAGGCAATACCGCTGAAATCGTACGCTGCCGGGTGGTTCAGGACATTCACGAGGGCTTTTTCAACGCGGCGGACAAGCTCAGTACCGAGGCGCTGGCCGCCCGCTATTCCGTATCCCGCACCCCGGTGCGCGAAGCCCTGATCGCGCTGCAGCGCGACGGGATCGTCGACGGCGCCGCGAACTCCGGTTACGAACTGCGGAGCTTGAGCCTGCCGGAATTGTGCGAACTGTATGAGATCCGCGAAGAGATCGAAGGGCTGGCCGTCTTCAAGCTGGCTGTGCGCGGAGCTTCGGAGGAACTCCTGGCCGAGCTGCGCGAATGCTGCGAGCTCCGGCGCAACGCCGCCGATTTTATCACCGCTTCCAACCAGGACAAGCGCTTTCATCAGCTGATCTGCGACAATTGCGGTTCCCGCGCGCTCCGGGAAATGATCGGCAAGTATTTGCTCATTTCATCCTTCTTCCGCGGCATTCCGGTTACCGGAAGCGGCAAATTTCGCAGCGGAAAAGAAAATGCCGAACATGAAGCCGTGGTTGAAGCCATCGCCGCCCGCGACGCCAAAAAGGCGAGACGCCTGATGGCCGGACACATCTCTCGGGCCAGAATGCTGGTGGAAAAGTTAATGGCACCTCCCAGGCTGGATTAATATAGAATCAAATAGAAAGGAATCCGCCAATGAACAGAATGATCGCCCGCAGTTTTACATTGATCGAGCTTCTGGTGGTGATTGCGATCATCGCAATCCTTGCCGCCATGCTGCTTCCGGCGCTGAACCGGGCGCGGGAGAAAAGTTACGCCGTCAACTGCAAGTCGAACCTGAAGCAGCTTG
>JAVBSA010000292.1:0-2566 GCA_031556915.1 Victivallis sp. | reverse complement strand
GATTTGTGCAATATTGTATTGTTCTGTGCTATTGCTTCCGAACCCCGGAATTGCTATAATTAATAGCACCAGCGGAGGATATGCATGACGGAAACAAAATGGGATGTCGTCGTCGCGGGCGGCGGGCTGGGCGGCGTCAGTGCCGCGGTCGCTTCGGCGCGGCTGGGGGCGAAAACACTGCTCATCGAGCGGAACAGCTATGTGGGCGGCACGGCGACCGCCGGAATGTGCTGCAGCTTGTTCAACTGCTTTTACACCTCGCGCCGTCGACTCGGATCCGCCGGGATTCCGGTGGAGATCGCCGACCGGTTGGCAACCGCAACGGGGTACGGCAAAAAGTGGCACGACCACAAGGGGCATATCATCTACGATCTCGAAGCGGCCAAACTCGTTTTGCAGGAGATGCTGGAACACGCCGGGGCCGAACTGCTCCTCGGCGTTCCCGTCACCGGCGCGACGGTCGAAAACAGGACGCTGAAAAGTGTGACCGTAGCAAGCAAGCGGGGGAGCGAACGGATCGCGGGCGGCCGGTTCGTCGATGCGACCGGCGACGCCGACGTCGCCTTCCTGGCGGGCGCGCCTCTGCATACCCCGGATCACGCCAACGGCAGCCGCCACAGCCTCTGCTTCCGGCTGGGGAATGTCGACGTCGACGCCTTTATCGATTATTTCCGCCGGAATCCGGAAGAATACCCGGCGGCGATGGACGTCAACTGGACGCTGCCGGAGGCGCTCCGCCAGTATGATGAATGCGGCACCTTTCTGTTCCCGCACGGCGGCGGCATTCAGATGAAGGCGTTCCGGCAGGCCCGCGAAGATGGCGCGCTGCCCGGTAAAGTCGGTTTGCACGACACCACCGACGCCTGCCAGATGCACGGAATCCGGAAAACCGGAATCGTCCATGTGATCACCGGTTACGTCTATTTCGACGGCCTCGACCCGTACCTCGCCAGCCGCGCGATCGACGACGGCAGGCGCATGGCTTTTGCGCTCGCCGAAGTCTACCGCAACTATATTCCGGGCTTCGGGAACGCTTATGTGGCCGGGGTCGCCGACAACCTGGGGGTCCGCTCCTCGCGCTTTTTGGCCGGGGATTTCGTTTTCACGCCCGAAATGACGGCGCCCGGAACGCGCTTCGACGATGCGGTCGGCGAGCTGGTTCCGTACCGGAACCAGGTCCTGCACCCGGGCAAGAACGCCTGGGGAGCGCATGTGATGGGCGAAGATACCTTCGACCTGCCGCTCCGCGCCCTTCTGCCGCACGGAATCGGCGGGCTCATCATGGGGAGCGGCCGCAGCGTCAGCGCCGCCGATCCCTGGCAGTTGCGGGTGATGGCGCATACGATGGCGGTGGGCCAGGCGGCGGGCGCCGCGGCAGCCGTTTCCCTTACCGATGTCAACGCTGTTCAAAAAGCGCTGGCGGCGTTGACGAAAAAAGAACTATTGTGTACCCAACAGGAGGTTGTAAGATGAATGGAATCCGCAGACTTTTTACACTGATCGAGCTCCTCGTCGTTATCGCGATCATTGCAATCCTGGCGGCGATGCTGCTGCCGGCGTTGAGCAAAGCGCGGGACTCCGCCCGGCGGAGTAGCTGCATCAACAATTTCAAGCAGGTGAATATCCAATTCGTCTTCTACGCCGACAACAACAACGGGTTCGGCCCGAACGGATTGAATTCGACGCTGTGGGCGGCGCTCTCCGGGTATTCCGAGGAAGAGATCGCGGCGGCCACCATGACCTACCGGACCGACCGCAAGGGCATTTTCATGTGTCCGGGCACCACGGAAAACGGAGTCGGCCGGTACACCACCAGTTACGGCCTCACCCGCGGCACCGACGCCGCCGCCAGGGGCGGTTATTACTATTACACGACCGCCTGGCAGATCCGCCCGTACAAAAAACTGCTTTCGGGCTCGATCCTGATGACGGAGTTCCGGGTGGCGCTCTTGTGGAGCAATGTTTACGGGGCGGACCCCAGCCGCGACGCCCAGGCGACTTACACCAACAACTACTTCGTCTCGCGCGGCGACGCCACCAACATCAACCGGATCGCCTGGTATGAGAATCACGGCGACAGCGCCAACTTCCTGTTCACCGACGGGCATGTGGAAGGGCTTAAAGTCAATTCCCGTTTCAACGACAACTGGACGCCGGCCCGATGAAACAACTCTCTTTTGCCGTACTCCTGCTTGCCGCCTTGCCGGCGGTTTTCGGGGAAAATCTCCTGTTCAATTCGGGGTTCGAACTGGGAACGGCGGGCTTCGCGGTCCGGAAAAACCTGAAGACGCCCGGTTCCTTTGAAGGAGCCGTCGCCGACGGTGAAACCCGGGTTTCCGGCCGCTATGCCCTGCGGCTCGACAACCGCAACGCCGTCTCCGTGGAGCTGTGGGCCCGGGAGGTGAAGCTGGAACCGGAGACGGAATACACTCTTTCGCTGTGGATGAAAAGCGAACGCGACGATTTCCCGGTCGGCATCGATTTCGCCTCCGCCTCCGCGCCCAGTCCCGGCGGTGCGTGGACGGGGAACTGGGACCGCAAGCAATTCCAGCTGAAAGCGGGAAAG
>JAVBSA010000341.1:0-5463 GCA_031556915.1 Victivallis sp. | reverse complement strand
CGCAAAGCAGAATCCGTTCCGCTTCCGTAACCAGCCGGAGGCAATTCTCCGTATGGCAGGCGACTCTGGTACCGGCGGTGAACGCTTCCGCCGCCTGTTTATTCACGTCGAAGGCGCAAAGATCATCGGGTGCAAACACACCGGCACGGATAACCCCGCCCGCAATCGCCGTCGCCATCCGACCGGCGCCGATGATGAGGAGTCTGCTCATAAACTCATCCTTTGATTAACTGATAAAGCTGCCAGAGAAGAACCGCTCCGCCGAGCGCGTAGAGGTAATAACTGAAAACCGAGAGTTTGCCCCGCTTGATCAGCCGGGTCAGAAACGTGAGCGCGACATAGCTGACAACGGCGGACACCGCCAGCCCGGTCAGGAGCTGCCAGATCGAGACCGTCATGGAGCTCTCCCCTTCGCCCTTGATCATTTTCAGCGTGTCGAGGAGAACGGCGCCGCCGATCACCGGAATCGCCATCAGAAAAGAGAATGTTCCGGCCGCGTCCCGTTTGATTCCGCAGAGGATGCCCGTGCTGATGGTCGTGCCCGAGCGCGACAGGCCGGGCGTGATCGCCACCATCTGGCTGATGCCGACCAGCAGCGCCTGTTTCCAGGTAAGGTTGTCGAGGTCTTTCGGTTCCCCGGCTTTGGCGATCAGTTTTTCTTTTTCGGTCAGGCGGAGCAAGGTTGCGGTGATCAGGAACGCAAAGCCGATGACCGCCATGTCGCCGAACACTTTCTCCATGACTCCGCTTTTATGGAGCGCCATGCCGGCCGCGCCCGCCGGAATCGTGGCCAGAATGACCATGCCGGCCAGTTTCCACCGGTCCGGTTTCAGGAATCCGAGCAGCGTTTTCCAGTAAAAGGCGGTGATGGCAAGAAGAGAACCCGCGTGCAGCACAATGCCGACCCGCAGGTTCTCCGTTTCACTGAAGCCGAAAAGCGTTCCGAGCACCGCGAGGTGCCCGGAGGAGCTGATCGGGAGAAATTCCGCAATCCCTTGCACGACGGCAAGGGCGACCAGGTAACACCAGATATCCAAATTTACTGCTTTATACTGTTATTTTATTTTAACCGGCCGGATCACGATCTCCAGAACCGGGATCTGCCATAACACTTCACCGTTATGCGGCTTACGGGTTCCGGCCAGGCGAAATTCCTTGATGCCGGTCCGTCGGGTTTCCTGGAGCATGAAGCGCCCTTCCGGCGTCCGGCAGAGGTTCAGGTCGCGGTAACCGACGGGGTGCTCCGAAGCGAGATGCAGCTGGACCAGGCCGGGAATTCCGATCGCCAGTTCTTTGCCGGCCGCGTTGAGGGCGACCACATTCTCCGGCAGATTGGCGGCGAGATCGATCACCTTCTTGGCGTGGCGCCGCGCGAAATCGATCACCGGCCCCCCCTTGAAGTCTTCCAGGTCGCAAAGGTCCAGAAGCGGCGCCTGGCGTCCCGTCCGGTAGGCGCCCTGCGGTTCCGCAACTTCCGCGTCGTCGTACTCGCCCGCCTCTTTCAGCTTCTCGATCACCTCGAGCGAAAGGCCGCCGACCCCCGCGCTCTGCAGAAGGGTTGCCGGCGTACAGCCGAGGATCGGCGCAAGCTTGGTCGCCTCTTCCAGCGTCGGCGTAGCCTCGAAACTGGTTTCGAAAATCTGCAGGTGCGAGGCCGGAATACCCGACAGGTTCGACAACTGCTGAAGCGACAGACCGCGCTGGCAGCGCAAGGTGAACATCAGCTGGTTGAAGGGTGAACGCATGGTTTCCGCACCGCTCCGGATGCAGGAGAGCATCGATTGCAGTTCGAACGCCTGGACCCTGTCCAGCTGGAGCATTTCACAAATCATATTCAACTGCTGCTGATTCGGAACGATTTTCCCGTGCATCATCTGAGAAACCGCCGAGCCGGAGACCTGCAGCTGTTCCGCCAGATCGTTCTGGCGGATCTCCGCATTGCGTAGATAGCTTCGTACCAGTTTGCCGAATTTTGTCTTCAATGGTGTGATTGCCATAAGATATCCCTGCATTTTTGATTGATATATTGGAACCAACTTTTATCCCGAAAGGAATCGGGCGCTGTTTCTTCGCCGTCATGTCTGGTCTGACGATCGGGAGAGATGAATCCGCTTGCAGTGTAGGGAACGCTTAAGCGGCTGCGCCTCCTCAACCCCTTCGAGTATTGGTATAATATATAATGTTTTCTCCGGTTTCCAAATGAGTTTCGTATATAATATGTTAATTTTTATGTTAACACAAATTCGCATTCCTTTAATATTTGATAAAATCAAACAAAACAAGGATACCTTAAAATAGCATGGAGACGCGGCTTGTCAATGATATTTTTGAAAAAAAATGAAGATTGAAGGAAATTTTCTTCGATCGGCGAGTTATGAAAAATTGACTATTATATGAGTGTTTATTTGAAACAGCAGTCGATCATTCGTTGCATATCTTCCGGGATCGGAGCACAGAATGTCATCATTTCTCCGGTGCCGGGGTGAGGCAAACGGAGTTTCCACGCATGGAGCATCTGCCGTTCAACCGCGGGAAAAGCGCGGTCGCACCCGCCGTAGGTTTCATCGCCGAGCACCGGGTTGCCGAGTGAAGCCATGTGCACCCGGATCTGGTGGGTCCGCCCGGTCAGGATGTCAATTTCCGCAAGCGTCACGGCGGAATTTTCGGCACATCCCGTCTTTTTGCGTTTATAACGGGTGACCGCCTGTTTGCCGTTGCGTTCCACGATCGCCATCTTCTGGCGGTTGACCGGGTGACGACCGATGAGCGAGACGATTTCGCCCGATTCCTTGCGGAGCGCGCCGCGCAGAACGGCAAGGTAGGTTTTGCCGGTGTTCCTCGATGCGAACGCATTGCCGAGTTTGAATTGCGCCTCGGGCGTCTTGGCGATCACCAGGCAGCCGGAGGTGTCTTTGTCCAGCCGGTGGACGATCCCCGGGCGGCCGTTCGCCGTCGGCATCCGTTCCGCGAGATCGGGGTAGCGGCCGAGGAGCGCGTTGACGACCGTGCCGGTGGGATTTCCGGCGGCCGGGTGAACCACCACGCCGGCCGGTTTGTCGATGACCAGCATCATGGCGTCTTCATAGAGAATCGGGAACGAAAATTCTTCGGGAAGCACCGTCGTCTCCTCCGCTTCGGGCAGGACGACTTCGATCGTCATCCCGGTGCGGACCGGCCAGCGGGGGACGGTCAAACTCTCGCCGTCGCCCCGGACCCGGCCGTCGGTGATCAGCTTTTGCAGATAAGTGCGCGAGGAATCCGGAATCAACCGCGACAAACAACGGTCGAGCCTGGTTCCCGCATCGCCGGGTTCAATTTTGAAGCTGAGAATCTTTTGGTTCATTCCGTTCCGGCTTCCGCAGAAAATAGATCAGGAGACCGATTCCGGCCGGAATGATCGCAAGACCGATCAGCTGGGCCGGCGTGAAAAGATTGAACACCTTCGGGTTGTCGCCGCGCAGGAGTTCGTTCAGGAAACGGAGAATTCCGTAACAGGTCAGATAGCTTGCCATGGCAACGCCCCGTTTGGCATGGCGCACCAGGCGGAAGTAGAGGAAAAAGAGCGCAACCTGGGCGCCCGCTTCATAAAGCTGAACCGGATGCAGCGCCATGCCGGGATATTGTTCCGCCGGATGGGAGCCCGCCGGATAGACGACGCCCCAGAACAGCCCGGTCGGCTTGCCGTAGCAGCAGCCGTTGAGGAAGCAGCCGATCCGGCCGCAGGCATGGGCCAGCGCCAGAGGCGGGGCGAAGAGGTCCAGCACCCGCACGAAATCCAGCTTCGCCTTGCGGCAGTAAACAAAAATCGCCAGCATTGTCAACAGGAAGCCGCCGTAGAAAACCAGCCCCCCCTGATCGATCCGGACAATACGGAAAAGGTTGTCCTTGTAGCTGTCCCAGAACTGCACCACATAGAAGATGCGCGCGCCGATGATTCCGGCGACGATGCCGATGACGAGCAGCGTCGAAACCTGATCGGCTGAGAGCTTGGCGTAGCGGCGGTTGAGGTTCAGAAAATAGTAGGCGACCAGAAAGCCGGCCGCCGCCATCGCGCCGTAGCTGCGGATGGTGAAATCGCCGATATGAAGCAGAATCGGAAACATCAGTCCTGTTGTCCTTGCGCCGCCTGAGCCTGTTTCTTTTCCAGGTGTTTGGCGATCTGTTCCAGGGTGATCACGAGGATGAAGCCGGCTAGCGCGAGACCGATTGCGCCGTAGAATTCACCGTTGAAGACAGTGGGCATGACGTTGCCGGCATCATCGGCAAGACTCTCCTTCCACGGCCACACTTTGCGGAGCGAGCCGACCATGAAGCCGATCAGGACCGCTACCGTGATGTCGTGAAAGTGTTTGAAAAGCCAGCTTAAGAGCCGGACGAAGGAGGAGATGCCGATGACGATACCGATGCAGAATATGATCAGAATCGTCAGGTTCTCCCCGATTTCGATTCCACTTTTCAGGTTGTGAACGGCGTCCAGCACCATCTTGTATTTGCCGAGCAGCACGAGGATGAAGGAGCCGGAAATGCCGGGCAGGATCATCGCGCAGATGGCCAACGCGCCGCAGAGTGCGAGATACAAGTAGCTGTCCGGCGGATTGGCGAGCAGCGGCAGGCCGACCACGATCCAGCCGAGAGCCGTTCCGACCAGGGCGGAGACAATCGCGGCCGCATTCCATTTGCGGACTTTGGGAAAAACGGCAAAGATCGATGCGAGCACCAGGCCGAAGAAAAAGGCCCAGATCAGCACCGGCTGGTTTTCAAGCAGATATTTGATCTGGCTGGAAAGGGTGGCGATCGAGGTCAGGACTCCGAGACCGAGCGCCAAAAGGAATGGCCACGGCAGAGTTTGGTACGCTTTTTTGACCTGGAAAGTGACGCCGAGTTTGATGGCCGCCGGAGCGGTGAAACTGCGGATCGATTCGATCAGCTCTTCGTAAATGCCGAGAATGAAAGCCATGGTTCCGCCGGAAACTCCGGGAACCACGTCGGCGGCTCCCATAATGACGCCGGTGAAATAAATGCGGATATACTCCTTGAAGGGACGCTTCTTATTTTCTTCGCTCATGCCATGAACCTTTTATGAAATTCTCAAAATCGGGGACGCAAATTTGTTGAATATACACCTTTTTCAAGAAAAAGACAATGAAAACTCCAAATATATCTGGAATTTTGCAAAGAATGAGCTATTTTTAAAAGACGCACTTCCGCAACCCCATGGTGTAACGGTAGCACAACTGGTTTTGGTCCAGTTAGTCTAGGTTCGAATCCTGGTGGGGTTGCCACTTGCCGGTTGGAAGTATCCCCTCTTTTTCCATTGATGATTCTTCGTAATCATTCTGCATCCTTCCGCATTTAATCATTTGCATTTAACCCTAAAGGTCATATATTATTATTGAAGCAATTGGGAGTAACGGATGATTAAAGATTTCAAGTGCCGGAATACGGAGCTCTTCTGGATCAGTA
>JAVBSA010000036.1:0-5509 GCA_031556915.1 Victivallis sp. | reverse complement strand
GGACGGCGAATTCAATGACTCCGGGAGAAATGCGGACATCACCGACGTTGAGCTGCGGAGGCAAACTTTCAATGTGAAAGGCGGCCGGATCACGCGGTTGGTTCGACACGGCGTAGTAGCGGGCCGGGTCGAGCCCTTTGATGCTTCGGGCATCGTAAAAGTATTCGCCGTCGATGGAGCCGGGGCCGCTCATTTCAGAAGCGCCGAGGAGGGTTCGCCCGATCACCTCGCCGTTTGCGGCGACGAACGTGCCGTCCGTCATCATCGCGGCGCGGACGGAGCCGTCCGCCGAGCGCCACGGCATCCGCACGCCGCGCGGCCAGAGACCGTCGTAATCCGGGCGCATCCGGTTCCGGCCGATGAATTCCAGCTCGCCGTACTCGAGGGCGCGGAAGCCCGTCGGGTGTTCGACCATCTCAAAGGGGGGTGTAAGGAAGGTGGTGCGGATGGTCGGAATCACGCCGCAGCGCGACACGCCGTCGCGCCAGGCGGCGAAGAGCTGTCCGCCCCGCAGCGACGGATCGCTGCTGCCCAGCCAGAGGTAGAAAGTGACGCCGGGCGAAAAGAGATAGTTGCTCACCGGGTGGTAGCGGTCGAAATCGACGGGGTCGATCTGCTGTGGAATCAAACTCCAGATGCTTTTCTGGGCGAAAGCGACGTAGCGGGCGAGCAGTCCGTTCGACCCTTCGCTGCCGAGCGCCACCTGTGGGAGCGCCTCGCGCAGTTCCCGGTGCAACGCCAGCGTCCCTTCGATCATCGACATGCCGCCGATGACGCCGCCGTCATAGTTGTGGCAGTGCTGGTTCTGGTCGAGATGGAGGCCGTCGACGCCGGTCTGCTCCACCAGGCGCTTCATCCGCCCGACGAATTCGGCACGCCACTCGGGAGCGGCGGGGTTGACGTAATCGATGACGATCGGTGGGGTCTGGCGCGGATTGCGGTAGCTTTTTACACTGCCGTCCGGGTTGCGGATCAGGGCGTATTTCACGGTCTCGTAGAGCGGATGGCTCCGGTCGATGCCGAACCAGTTGGCATGGAGCATCACCCGGAACTTCTTCTCTTTCAGGAACCGGATGAACTCTTCCGTACGCGGTGCGAGCTTGTCGTAATCGGGGAATCCCCGGTCGAACGGGTAGCCGCGCCAGTGGCTGAGATAGACCAACGTCCGCTCGGGATCGATCGCGCGGTAGCGGAGCAGCGCCTCGATGCGTTCCGGCTTCATCTGCGAGTCGATGACGACGAGATCGATTCCGGCCGCCCACGCGGGCTGCGGCGGCGCGGCGGCGCGGAATTTCTCCTGCCACACCGCGCGGACGCGTTTTGCGGCGTCACGCCAGTCGCCGGTGAAGGTGTTGAGCTTCCATGTCATCGAACGGATGGTCCGGTGGTCTTTGAACGGGCGGTTGTTCCAGGTGATGATTTCGGTCTCGAAACCGCGCTTTGACCGCTTGACCTCCCACGAGGTGAACCGCCAATCGAGGTCGTCGCTGTAGAGATAGAAACCGCCGCCCGCCGGATTTTCGTAGATGATGAGCGGGTACTCCCATCCCATCGGGCCGCTGCCGCCGCACCGGTCTTCCGGGGAATCGCGGTTGTAGCGCAGCCCGCCTCCCTGCGGCGCGATCACCGTCCATTCGGGCGGCACAAAACCGATGCACCAGCGCACACCCCCCAGGCCGGGTTGCGGAGTTTCGGCCTCCTGCGCCAGCACCACGTCGCCGGTTTCGGGATCGACCGCGTAGCGGCTCACCAGGTTCGCCCCCTCAAACGTACCCTTGTGATAACGCCCGGCGATGGTGTTTCCCACGGTTTCGTTTTCGTCGGCGACCTGCCACTTGCCGCTCAACTGAATGGCGGAAGAGAATCCGCCCGCCGCCACCATGCGTTTGCCGGCGGCGTCCTCCAGGCGCTCCAGGCGGCCCCGGTTGAAATGGTAGCGGAAGGCGCCGGACTCCAGCACCAGCTTCTCCGCCGAAACAATCGATGCCGCGAACAGCGCGGCCAGGATAAACATCCGCTTCATTCTTCGTATCTCCATCGGGTTAGCAGTATTGCATGACAAGTTCGTCGGCGTGCTTCAACTCGTCGAGCGCTTTCGCGGGGAACGACAGATAGAGCACCTGCCGCATTTCATGGTCGATAAAGAGATGAAGCAATCCATCCGCTTCGACGAGATCGGCGTAGCTCACCATCGGCGTGGTGCCGCCCCAGCCGTTCAATACCGGCGGATATCCCGCTTCGGCGATCACAAAGACCGGTTCGCTCCAGGAATGTCCCCGGTCGGTCGAACGGCAGACGTAGAGCTCGGAACGGATCTCGTGGGCGAATTCGTGCCGTGCTCCGTCGAAAGAGGCGCGATTGTGAAGGAACAGGAGCAAGGTTCCATCCGCGAGACGGAACAGCATCGGCGGCGCTTCCAGGTGACGCAGCCGGGTTTCGGCGGGGGGGCTCCAGGTCGCGCCGCAATCGAACGAACGGCTTTGCCACAGATGCCCGGTGGAACTGCGGATCAGCATCAGGACTTCGCCGTCGGCGAGATCGAGCGGCCGCCCCTCGTGGAGCCGTCCGCCGGGAATACTCCACCCCGCCGGCGAATCCTCCGGCAGCAGCAGCCAGCTCTCTCCCCGGTCGGTCGAACGCAGGAGATACTGACGGCAGCTCCCGTAACGATTGTCGACCATGGTGGCGCAATGCGTGCCGAGCAGCCACGAACCGTCGGCGCATTCGCAGCAGCGCATGGCGGACATGCCCTGAAACTCCGGGCGGTTTACGGGACGGATAAAGGCAGGCGGACTCCAGGTATTGCCTTCGTCATCCGAATAGCGCATGGCCAGCGGTGAATTTTCGCCCGAAAGATATCCGGCGGCGGCGGCGGGTTCGGTTGTGAAGGCGTAAATCCGGCTTTCATCGTGCGGCTGGAGCAAGACGGCGGCGTGCTGACCGTAGGGAGCCTCCCACGCCGGACGCGGCACGCTCCAGGTTTTGCCGTTGTCGCGCGACCGGGTCTGGAGCATCCGGTTACCGCCGGCGGCGAGGTGCATCCAGCCGTAGTGCAAGGTTCCGGCGGGGAAAAAGAGCGCGAGTTCTCCGCCGGCGGTCCGGATGCAGCGGGGGTGACAGGTGAATTCGTCGAGGTGAATCCGGCGGACCGGCCCGAGCGCGGAGGCGGATACCACGCCGAGCCCGGGGTGGAGCGTCAACTCCGGCGCCAGGTCGCAGAGGGGGAAGGAGTGATTGCCGATCGTGATGTCGTCACGGAGAATGATCCGTTTTTCGGGAGCGTGGTGTACCATGGTTTCTCTCAATCGGTCCAATTGGTGTGATAGGGAATGACGTTGCGTTTCAGCACTGCTTCGCGGCTCGTCGAGGCGGCGCGACCGTCGAGGAAGAGCCAATTCAGCCGTCCGTTGTGGCGGAAGGCCACCCCTTTGATGCCGCCGCCCATGAATTTGGAGGCGCTTTTATTTTCATACTCCCAGGCGCACTGGTGCCCGAGAACGATCGATGTGATTCCGCCGGTGACGCATTCGCCGTCGGCGACGGTGCCGACGCGCGACGGCTCCTTGATCTGGGTGACCTTATAAGGCTGATAGTTGGCGAGCCAGTTGACACCGTCGCTGGCGTGGCCGATCCGGACGTTGTAGGCGTAATTGGTGGATGGATTGGGGTTGGACCCGATGTAAATTTGGTCGCGGTCGCTCGGGCAGACCATGATCCGCGGGGCTTTGACATCCCATGTGGGGCTGGAGGCGAGACGCATGATCGCGAGGCGGTACCAGACCCGGGCGGCGGTCTTGTTGGTTGCGCTTTCGTCCATGCCGCCGGGAGAGCGGTAAGGGAGAACCCAATCGCGGTTTTCATCCAGATAGGTGGCGGAGAAAATCCCGATCTGTTTCAGATTGGAAAGGCAAGTTGTGGCACGGCTCTGTTCGCGCGCCTTGTTCAGTGCCGGAAGCAGCATGGCCGCCAGGATGGCAATGATGGCGATGACGACCAGGAGTTCAATAAGGGTAAATTTGTGTTGTTTCATTCGTCTGGAGCTCCTTTCCTTGAAACGGGAACAACAATCATGACCTGCCTATATTATAGCGGAAAAACGGGAATTTGGCTAGAGCAAATTTGTTACGATAATAGTATGATTGTTACATTTTCTTTTTTTTGAGAGACCGGCCGGCGGACCGGACCGGCCGCTTTGCGGCTCTTTTTTGTTTGCATTATCCGCCGCGCATGATAGATTAACCGGATTCACCCAAAATGAGGAGGATGTCTATTATGCGTGCATTGGCGATGTTGAAAATCGGTGCGGTCGGCTGGATCGAGAAGCCCCGTCCGCAGTGCGGCCCATTCGATGCGTTGGTCAAGCCGCTGGCGCTTGCGCCGTGCACCTCGGACATTCATACCGTCTATGAAGGCGCGCTCGGTGAACGGAACGATATGGTTCTGGGCCACGAAGCGGCAGGCGAAATCGTCGAAGTCGGGAGCCGCGTCCGCGACTTCCGCCCCGGCGACCGGGTGATCGTGCCGGCCATCACGCCGGAATGGCGGACGCAAGCCATCGAAGAAGAGGTTCCCCCGCAGCATTCCGAAGGGATGTTGAGCGGCTGGAAATATTCCAATATCAAAGACGGCGTATTCTCCGAATTCTTCCACGTCAATGACGCGGATATGAACCTGGCGAAGATTCCCGAAGGGATGACGCTCGAGCAGGCGGTGATGCTGTCGGACATGGTGACGACGGGGTTCCACGGCGCGGAACTGGCGAAGATCCAGTTCGGTTCCATTGTCGTGGTAATCGGTATCGGGCCGGTGGGCTTGATGTCCGTCGCGGGTGCGGCGTTGCGCGGCGCCGCGCGTCTTTTTGCGGTCGGCAACCGCCCGGTCTGCGCGCAAGCCGCGCGAGAATACGGTGCGACCGATATCATCAACTACCGCAACGGCGACATTGTGAAACAGATCATGGATGCGACGAACGGCCACGGCGCCGACCACGTCGTGATTTCGGGCGGCCCCTCGGAGGTGCTGGCCCAGGCGGTGGAGATGTGCAAGCCGGGCGGCGTCATCGGCAACGTCAATTACTTCGGCGAAGGGGAGTATCTGCCGCTGCCGCGGGTTGCCTGGGGCGTGGGCATGGGCCATAAGCAGATCAACGGCGGGCTGACGCCGGGCGGGCGCGTCCGGATGGAACGAATGGCGGCGATGGTGATGACGGGGCGGGTGGATCCGGGCAAGCTGATCACGCACAAGTTCCGGGGGCTCGACAAATTGCCCGAGGCGCTGGAGCTGATGCACCACAAACCGGCGGACTTGATCAAACCGGTGGTTCTGCTGTAGGGAGGCGAAGCCGACCGGGTCCAGGGCCTTTCGGCCCTGGCGGGTTTGCAAAGGGCGCGGCGCCCATAAGCGCTAGCCAAAATAAACGCGCCTGGCTTTGAGGCTCTGCCTCAAACTCCGCCGGGAGGGTGCTTCGCCCCTCCCGAACCCTCCCAGACCGGCAAGGTGCCGGGGCCGA
>JAVBSA010000008.1:0-3423 GCA_031556915.1 Victivallis sp. | reverse complement strand
CGCTGCTTGCGCCGGAACGGACGGGGGAACGATTGTCATTGGTTCGCGCGGTTCCGGTGACCGGGCGGCTCCATCAGATCAGGGCTACGCTTTTTTCGCTCGGTTTCCCATTGGCGGGCGACAAGCTTTACGGGCCGGATGAAACCATTTACCTGAAAATCCGCGACGGCCGGATTACGGAAGAGGACCGCGCCCGGCTGATCCTCCCCCGGCAGGCGCTTCACTCCACTCTGCTGGAACTGGCCCACCCCGTGACCGGGGAGACGCTCAGAGTAGAATCCCCCTGTCCTCCGGATTTTTTTTCTTGCATTGATTAATTGTTGGATTATATTAAACTATCCTTTAATTTTTCAAAGGGAGGAGTTATATGAAGAAGTTTCTGTTCGGTATGATGATGGTTGCGGCCGTGATGCTGGGCGTCGCGGCGCAGGAGAAGATCGAAGTGGTGGAACTTCCGCCGCCGGAACCGGAGTATTCTTGGACGTTCCTCAACATCGGGCTCTTCCCCGGCATGCCCAGCGAGGGCGCCTATACCACGACCTGGGGCGTGAAGCTCGGGATTCCGATCTGCGACGGCGAGGCGCCGGTGAACGGGGCGGAGATTTCCGTGTTCCACTCCGGCACCGATAAGGTGAACGGCCTCCAGGGCAGTCTGATCAGCTGCAATTCGCAGCAGGTGAATGGCGTCCAGCTCGGGGTGGTGAACCTTTCGGTGAAAGTGTTCGGCGTCCAGATCGGCGTCGTTAACATCGCCGATGACGAAACCTTTCAGATCGGCCTCGTCAATATCATCAAAAACGGCTCGATTTATTGCCTGCCGCTCATCAACTTCAATTTTTAAGCCGGGAGATTGCACCATATGAAAAAGATTCTCACACTCGCCGCCGCCGTATGCGCGGTCGCGCTTTTTGCCGCCGAAAAGACCGAAACCGTCATCCTGGTTCCCGAAGGCAAGCCGGTTTACAAGCACAATCCCGATGCCATGCAGCCGATGGATAACTGGACGATTTTCAACCTCTGCTTCCTGCAGAACGTTCCGGCCGCGACCGGCAACTCCAATGTTTTCGGCATCAAGACCGGCTGGCCCGCTTCGGGCGGAATCGGCCGCTGCTTCGGTCTCGAGGCCTCGTGGCTGCTCGCCGGAACCGATTGCGTCAACGGCGTCCAGGCCTGCTGGATCGTGGTGAAAAACCGCGAAATGTGCGGCCTCCAGGCTTCGCTGGTGACTGCGATCAACAAGGAACATTTCCTCGGCGTCCAGGCGACCGGCCCCTACGCTTATGCGGGCGATTTCCACGGCGGCCAGTTCGCCCTCGTCTCGCAGGCGAAGAATTACAAGGGAATCCAGGGCGGACTCGCCCTCGCCCTGGCGGAAAACGTCCGCGGGTTCCAGGCGGGCGCGGTGAGCATCGCCACCGGCAGGTTCGATGGCGTCCAGTGCGGCATTTACAACCAGATCGGCGACGAAAGCAGTGCGCTCCAGCTCGGGCTCATCAACTTCGCCGGCGGCAAAGGAATGCAGTTCGGTCTGCTCAACTTCAATCCCGACGCCTGGATTCCGGTCTTCCCGATCGTGAACTTCAGCTTCTAAAATCCTATGCCGCAGCCGGAAGACGATCCAAAAATCAAAATGCTTCTGCTGCAGGCCGAGGCGGCGGCCGGCTCCGACTATCCCAACCATAAACGGGGGATCGTTTGGGGGCTGATCGCCGCGATTCTCGGCGGACTCTTCGGGATTCTGCTCGGCTTTGCTCTGACCGTCTTTCTGAAGAAGGCGCCTTCCCCGTATATCACCGCGGTCACCGTGACTGTGTTGGCCGGGCTCTTCGGCTACCTCTTCGGAGCATTCCGCCCGAGCGGCACATGACGCCGACGCTTACCTTCGAAGCCGGCACGCTCGGCTTTACCGGAATCGAGCCGCCTGAGCTCCCCGATAAACTCAGGCGGCTGCTTCGCTTCGACGAACGGAGCGGCTGTTATCGCGCCCGCGCCTGCGATTACGCGCCGCTGGTGCTTGCGCTGCAGGAAGCGAAGATCGAGTTCAAAGACTCCGCCCGCGCCTTTGCCCCCATCGAAGTCGCGCTTGCGGTGGATCTGGTTCCGCGCCCCCACCAGACCGAGGCCTTCAACGCCTGGCGCAAAGGATTTTACCGGGGCGTGGCCGCGCTGCCCACCGGGAGCGGCAAAACCGTGCTCGCCGTCATGGCCATCGCCAGCCTCAAACGCCCCACCATCTGTCTGGTGCCCACCATCGACTTGCTCAACCAATGGGTGGGCGTGCTGACACATTTTTTCGGCCGTGAAATCGGCATGCTGGGAGGCGGCGAACGCTCCATTCTCGATATCACCGTCAGCACCTACGACTCCGCCGTTCTCAACATGGAATTCATCGGCAACCGCTTCGGATTCCTCGTCGCCGACGAATGCCACCACCTGCCCGGCCCCGAAACCCGCCTGGCGGCGGCCATGGCGATCGCCCCCTTCCGCCTCGGCCTCTCCGCCACGCCGGAACTGCCCGACGACCGCGCCGCCGTGCTGGCGGATATGATGGGCCCCATCCTCTGCCGGATCGAAATCGATGAACTCGAAGGCAAAGTGCTCTCCCCCTACCGGACCATCCCGGTTCCGGTGGAGCTCGACCCCGAAGAGGCGGCGGAATATGTGCGCAACCGCAAAATCTACACCGATTTTCTCAGTGCCAACCAGCTCAATTTCCGCTTTCAATCGGAATGGGGACGCTTTCTCGGCCTCTGCGCCCGCGCTCCCGGCGGCCGCGAAGTCTTCCGCGCCTTCCTCGAACAACGGCGCATCGCGCGCGGCGGGGAAGCGAAAATCCGTACCGTATGGGAACTGGTGACCCGCCACGCCGGTGAACAGATCATCATCTTCACCGCCGACAATGCCGCCGCCTACGATCTTGGACGGCGTTTCTGCTGGCCGGTCATCACCCACCGCACCAAACCGGGGGAACGCAAGGAATTTCTCGACCTCTTCCGGCAGGGGACTTACAAGGTTCTGGTCACCAGCAAAGTGCTCAACGAAGGAGTCGACGTCCCCGCCGTCGCAGTCGGAATCATCCTCTCCGGGTCCGGCAGCGTCCGCGAACACGTGCAGCGCCTCGGCCGCATCCTCCGCCCGGCTCCCGGTAAAGAACAAGCCCTCCTCTACGAACTCGTCAGCGCCGGGACCAGCGAAGAAAACGTAAGCCAGCGCCGCCGCGACCACCGGGCATATCGCAAGTAGGGGAGGCGAAGCCGACCGGGTCCAGGGCCTTTCGGCCCTGGCGCGGATCCCAAAGGGCGCACAGCCCATAAGCGCTAGCCAAAATAAACGCGCCTGGCTTTGAGGCTCTGCCTCAAACTCCGCCGGGAGGGTGCTTCGCCCCTCCCGAACCCTCCCAGACCGGCAAGGTGCCGGGGCCGA
>JAVBSA010000329.1:0-4142 GCA_031556915.1 Victivallis sp. | reverse complement strand
CGACGTCGGCGAAAAGGTGATTATGATGGGCGACTTCAACAACCCCTCGCCCTACGACGCCGCTCGCGCCAACGCCAATGCCTCCGCGCTGGAACACCGGCGTTATGAAACGCGCAGCCATATCGAGAACCTCCGCGACGGTTTCTTCGACTTCCAGTGCATGACCAATTTGCTGGACATCGGTTTGGAAGAGGTCTGCTTCTTCTGGATGAAAAAGAACAACTATGACCCCAAAACCGGAATCCGGATCGACATGGCGTTCCTCTCGAAGAACCTGGAACCCAAGGTCACTTCCGCATTCCAGGATACCCGGAAACGCGACTTCTTCGAAACACTCTCCGACCACTACCCGGTGATCCTTACCCTGAAAGACCTTCACAAATGAAACAGCTTTTCTTTGCCCTGGCCCTGCTGCCCGCGTTTCTCGGTGCGGCGAACCTTCTCGACACGCCGCCGGTGGAGTGGAAACGCGACTTCCGGCCCGACAACCGGAAGGACATTTACGATGTCACCGCCCTGCCCGGCGGGACGACCCGGCTCCGCCGCTTCACCAACTCCGCGTTCGGCCGGATCTACCGGGACCTGTCGCTGAAACCCGGCGCCGGATACCAGCTGGATTACACGCAGACGACCGAGCATGGCGTTCTCACCAAGATGCTGGTCATCTTCAAGGGGAGCGACGGCAAGTGGCGCGAACAGACCCGCCTGAGTTTTTTCGAACCGTTGGTGAACGGAGAAAAAGCAACGGCCTCCATCCGGTTCCTCGTTCCGGAAGACGCCGTGGAAACCCGGATCGATTACCGGCTCGACTCCTTTGGAACCGTAAATCTCGGCAATGTAAGCTTAACCGAACTCTCTCCGGAGGAGGCCGAAGCCTTCCGCAAAAGCCGCGAGGTGAAACCGTTCACCCCGGGAACCGGCGGCGATTACGCGTTGACGCCCGGCAAATACTATCGCGTCAGCTTCGAAGGGAAGAAAGTCAACGGAGAAACCGGGGAATTCAAACTGCGGTTCCACTATCCCGAAACCGGATTCCACCGCGACGGGCACATCTACTTCTTCCTTCGGGAAGACCGCCCGGTGAAAACCGGGGAAATCATCGTCGTGCCGGACACCGCCGACGGCTGCCGCGCCGAAATCATCAACGCCGAAATCAAAGCCGTCAGCTTTACGGAAACGACATAGTTACTTTTTCTTCCAGACCTTTTCCCGCGCGGTCATCAGCATCAGCAGGATCACGTTGGCCATCAAAAACGGGTTGACGATGCAGATGACCCACCAGCCGTCGGAATCCAGCCCCAGGGCGAGGAACGCAAAGAACAGGATGATGTTCACCGCGGTCAGCGCCCTGGCAAACCGGTAACCGGCGATCAGATAGGTCTGCGTGATCAGAAGCAGCAACACACTGGAAAACAAGACCTCGGAATTCATAGAACGCTCCTTTCCTTCGGCTCTCCATAATATAAATAACATCCGAAGCGAAGATTTTCAACCTATATTCCCCAAAAAACGGCAGAATTGATTCCCTTCCGTTGAAGGTGCGTTCCATAAAAGGACCGTTTCACTTCTTCGCCGGGAAAAAGAGCTGTTCGCGCGGAATTCCAAGGTCGTCGGTCCAGCGGAAGGCTTCGCCCATCTGCTCCACGTCGGCGGGTTTGTGAGCATCGCTGTTGGGGCTGAGCATAACGCCCTCTTCCTGGAGAATGCGGTAGAAGCGGCGGTACTCCTCTTCATAAGGAACTCCCGCTTCCCGCCGCTTGCGCAGATAGGGGCCGGTGAAGAAGCCGTTCACTTCGACCGCTGTTCGATGTTGCCGGGCGAGCCGGGCGAAGGCGCGGATTTCCGCCTCCTCCGGGAGCGGCAGTTCCGCGATCGGCGCGAATCCGGGCATATGCCCCTCGCAGGTCAGCAATATCAGCGCCGCAAGCGGATGGGCGATCACATCCACCAGCGGATTGACGGCGAGATTCCGGAGGCATTCCCAATGCAGTTCGGCCAACGCCGGCGCCTTCCGCACGCCTTCGCAGTTGTAGTGGTCGGCCGAGACGATCACGTAATCGAGAGCGGCGGCCGTCCCGGCATCCACGCTCAAGCGGCCATCCGGAGCGAGGCACTCCGCCTCGCAGCCGATGAAACAGCGGAGCGTGCCGGAAGCCTCCCGGCGCGCTTCCTCCAGCTGCCGGAGCATTTCCCCCCGGTCCAGCCCGGCGTGGAAATGGGGTGTGAGCCCGATCGCCGCGCAGCCGGCTTCGCGCCACTTGGCGGCGATCGCGCCGGGCGTCATATCGGGAGCTCCGTCGTCGCCCGGGCGCAACGCGGTATGGATGTGAAAATCGAAAAGCATGAACTTACTGTAATGCGATCCGCTTCTTTTGCAAACGCCATTTCGATAAAAATGGCGGCAGGATTCAGAAAATTACGGAAAAGGAACCGGCTCCCGGTTCCACAAAATCAGCAATGGGCCGGCGCCGCCATCCCGCCTTTCGCCGATGGTGGTGCTGCTGACGGAGTCCCGGAGATCGATCTCCAGAACATATCCCGTCAATGCTTTGTGCAATTCCCGGAACAGGGGGCTCCGGCGCAAAGCGGCGACCGCTTTGTCCCGATCCTTCTCATCTGTAAGAACTATATGGCCGACAAACATAAAACAAAGAGCCGATTGAACCGATGGAGATAACGAAATAATTGTGCGGGGATTTTTTTCCAGCGCCTCCCGGAATAAATCCATGAATTTCGGGTTGATTTTCTCACATTGCATGAAATACCATGCGGTCGCCGGCAAGGCTGCGGAGGGCTGTTCCTCAAAACGCCTCTCCCACTCCGGCCCCCAACGATCGGGCAGCGCGACCGCCGTGAGCACGGCAATCCCGGCCGTGTCGGCGCCGGCGGGAATGCGGTCGAACCGGCCGGCCAGCAGAGCGGCGAGAGCTCTCGCTACCCGGTTCTCCCGTTTGGCTTCGTAATAAGCGGGGGCGATGATCCGCAGATTGTAGAATGGTTTCGGCACTTCATAAAGGGAGCCGGCGCACAGAAGTTCCGCGGCCTTTTCGAAAAGCGGAAAGTAGTCCGCCTCCATTTGCGCCTGGAGCTCCGGATTCCGCCAGTCGGCAAGAAATTTATCCCGCAGCTCATACCAGTTCCCCCATGGCTCCTTCATCAGCGCGTCGAGGGCGGCCCATTCCGGCGCGCCCAATCGCATGGTCATGGTTTTCCCCAGGAGTATTTCAGAGACATTTTCTTTCAGCAGCAACACCTTGTATTCATCGGCTTTTGCCCGGTTGCCGGTGGCGGCGGCATGCAGATAAAGCCAATAACCGTCTACGAGCTCCCCCTCCCCCCTCTCCGGCGGCAAGGCCAATAACGATTTATCGCGCAAGGCGTTCCAATTGTTGATTGCGACAGGGTGTCCCAACACCGCCGCTGTAAACAGCCAGCGGACAACGCGCCCCCGGTCTTCGGTCAGGAAATTGTAGTAGCGGTAATTCCGGAACGCCGCGTTGAGATCGCCCCGCAACGCCAGTTTGCCGTTTTCGACGATCTGCTCTTCCGTCAGCCGGAATGAATTGCCTGGGCTGACGGGGGCCGCCCTGAGGGAATCGATATGGTTTTTCAGCTCTTTCAAAACCGTTTCGTTCAGGAACGGGATGCCTTTCTCCGTACATTCGAATCCGATCCTGTCGGTCAACGAATCTCCGTCGATGAAAATCGGAGTCGCCAACGTTTCTCCGGAGGTATTGTACTTGAACAAAATGACTTTCGTTTTGCCGCCCGGCCCTGTCCGGGTCTTCTTTTCATGCTGTACATAAACGGTTTCCGCATAAAACATCCAGGTGAATAACGAATTGTCTTTGCGAATGTCTTTGGGAGTTCCGGCCAGGATGTATTCCGCTTTCGCATCGTTCAAAAACAACTCGCCGCCTTTCAGGCGGATCAATTCGCACAGATACGAATATTCCGGCGGCCCGTTGACCCAACCGCCCTTCTCATCGGCATATCCCAGCTTCTCGAGAATGACATAGCTGAAGAGCGAACGGTCGCCCATGAATTTAATCTCGTCATCATAAGTAAACACCCTGTTTTCTTTCAGATGCGAAATAAACTCCCCGGTCAACTCAATCGCCCGATCAAAGTTCAGTTCCTTT
>JAVBSA010000564.1:0-2543 GCA_031556915.1 Victivallis sp. | reverse complement strand
GGGGAGCGGCTCGGCATCGCGTTCTTCGTGCGCGGCGACGTCAAGGCCGCCTCATCCGCCATCGCGGTCGCAATTCCGGAAGACCCGGCGGAGGTGAAGCATCTCTCCCGCTATTCCGCCGCCGTGACGGAACGGTGGATCGACGGCAAACTCGGCTCGGTTCTGCGGAACGGCGCTTTGCCGGCGAACTGCCGCGAAGTGATTCCGCCCGACTGGAAGCCGGATTCCCTGCCGGATATCCGCAAGAGCGATACCGGCGAAATTACCGTCGATTTCAAAGAGGCGGTTTTCCTGGCCGACACGCCGCACAGCGCGGCGATGGTTCTTCCCGCCGGAAGCCGCCGGGAAGGGAGCTGGTTCTCCGCCGCCGCCCGGAAGGGATTCGCGGTGGCGGGCGCGGTCAAGCTCGATCCCGCGCGGATCCTGATCTTGCATTTGACCGACGTGAAGTCGGAAGGCGTTTCCTTTTCGGGGCCGGATATGCGCGAGCTGATTGCCAACGGCAAAGGTCCGCTGCTGGCGCGGCGTGGAGTCGCCGAAATCTCGATCGCGCCCGGCGTGGGGGAATGGGAGCTTTGGGCATTGGATACCTCCGGCCGCCGTCTCGACAAGGTTCCGTTCCGGCAGGAAGGCGCCCGGCTCGTGTTTACCGCGGATACGTTCAACGCGGACAATGTGGTCTTCGCATATGAACTGATACAAAGAAAGGATTGATATGATTGCCGCTGTGATTGTCGGCGCCGGACACCGGGCGCTGAATTATGCCTCGTACGCCTTGAAACACCCGGATCAACTGAAGATCGTCGGAGTCGCCGATCCGCAGGAAGACCGCCGGCTGGCGGCGTGCGAACGGTTCGGCATTGCCCCGGACCGCGCGTTCCATACGGCGGCCGAGCTTGCGGCCGTGCCGAAATTCGCCGACGCGGCCATCAACGGCACCATGGATCGCGACCATATTCCGACCACTCTCGTGCTGCTGGAATCCGGTTACGATGTGCTGCTGGAGAAACCGTTCGCCGTCTCCGAGGAGGAGGTGTTCCTGCTGGAACGCGCGGTCGAGCGCACCGGACGGCGCGTCATGATCTGCCATGTGCTGCGTTACGCGCCTTTTTACGTGGAGTTGAAGAAGCGGGTCCTGGCCGGGGAGATCGGCGAGGTGGTGAATATCCAGACCGCCGAGCATGTGAGTTACCACCATTATTCGACGGCTTTTGCGCGCGGCAAGTGGAATCGCCACGACAAATGCGGCTCCTCGTTTCTGATGTCCAAATGCTGTCATGACCTCGATTTGATCGCCTGGTTCAAAAATGGAATCCCCCCGCGGCGGGTGTCGAGTTTCGGCGGACTCCATTATTTCACCCGGGAACATGCTCCGGCCGGTTCCGGGGAACATTGTTTGCTGGATTGCCCGGTTGAACGGGAGTGTCCCTATTCGGTGCGGAAACTTTACCTCGACCACCCTGACCGCTGGACCTTCTATGTCTGGCCGGAATTGGATCACGCCGCCGACCGTTCGCCGGAAGCGAAAGAGGCCCGGTTGCGCGACCGGACGAATCCCTATTCCCGCTGCATCTGGAAGCTCGACAACGACGTCGCCGACCGCCAGGTGGTGGCTCTCGAATTCGCAGACGGTTCGGTCGCCACCCACAACCTGGTCGGCGGAACCGCCCGGCCGATGCGGAAGATCCATCTGCTCGGAACGCTCGGGGAGTTGGAGGGGGTGTTCGACGAGAACCGTTTCGTGATCCGCCACAGCGACCTTCGACCCGGCTGCGAGTACCGGGAAACGGTGGTCGATCTCAATAACCAGGGCGACACCACCGGAGCCTTCGGCGGGCACGGCGGCGGTGACTCCCGGCTCACCGCCGATTTTGTGGCATTGGTGAGCGGAAACCCCAAATCGATCTCCTGTACGGAGCTGGCCGATTCCATCAACGGCCACCGGATCGGTTTCCGCGCCGACCGCGCGCGGCTCGAACACGCGGTGATCGAGTTTTGAGCTTAGGGGATGTTCAAAAATAAGTGGAACTTTCTGCCGGTGTCTCGGGGGAGCTTTCGACTTCGCCGATTCGTTACAAAGCTCTGCGGATTTGCTCCTCATCGGCAAAACCAAAATCTCTCCCCGATACCCTCGGCATAAAGTTCCACTTATTTCTTCACAACCCCTTAGGGACTCGAAAATCGGTACTTCAGAATTTTCCGACTCCCTTATTTCCCGGACTTCTTCATGATCCGGAATGCTTTGACGAAATTCTGATTGGATTTCATGCGCGAAGCGCGCTTCATAATGTAGCGCAGCGAAGATGCTTCCTATTGCCACAGGCAATGCTTCATCGCAAGGCGGGGAAAGAATGAAGCGTGCCTTCGGCACATGAAGCATCGGAGATATGAAGCACCGCTACGCGGTATGAAGCGAAGCCTTGCGGCTTCATTTTTTTTTGCCGAAAGCAAAAAAAATGGCAGCCCCGTAAGGATTCGAACCTCAGCAAAATGAACCAGAATCACTTGTGCTACCATTACACCACGGGGCTGCGATATAGAAT
>JAVBSA010000234.1:0-4436 GCA_031556915.1 Victivallis sp. | reverse complement strand
AAAGGAGCCGTTGCTTAAGCAACACATCGGAAAACATCTCCATTTGGCAGTCGAATGACTGCCAAATGGAGATGTTTTACCCATAGGGGTATTGCAAAACTCGTTTTGCAATCGGCTCAAATGTCATCGGGTAACGCCCCCTTGGCTTATAAGCTGTCGGCGATCTCTTCGACCTCTTTGCGGCCGTGTTCATAGAACTTGGCTTCGTCGGGTGAGAGTTTGTGGAGCAACGCGAGGAACTCGCCGACGTGTTCGCGTTCTTCGTCGGCAACGTCGGTCATGACTTTCTTGACCAGCTCGTTGTCTGTGGATTCGGCCAGCTGCATATAGAGCTGGATGGCCTCGAATTCGGAGGCGACCATGAAACGGACGGCTCGGATCAGTTCCCCTTCGGTCAGTTTCCGGTCGTTCTTGAGACCTTCAAAAGCAGTTCCAAATGACGGCATAATACACCTCCTCTGGTTTGTGTACTGCCCTTATTATAATCCGATTCCGGCGAAAAGTCAAATACTACCGGATCTGGTTGCCGCTGATGGTCAGGAAGGCTCCGCCTTCGGTTTGCATCAGGGGATGCTGCGAAGTTCGTTCCACGACGATTTCGTTGCCGGTGATTTTGATGTGGGAGGCGCCGGGAACCGTTCTGTCGGCCGCCCGGTTCCGATTGGCGCTGCCGTCGAACCGGAACAGGGTTTTGGCGACGGTTTCGAACCGGTTGCCGGCAAGTTCGATATTGCGGGGGGAGACGAATTCGAAACCGTTTTTGCCGACTCTTTCCGGACAGAGATTCATGAAGAAGCTGTGGGAAAGGGAGTCGATCACGGTGTTGCCGACGAAAAGCCAGTTGCGGCCGCCGGCGAGGAAGCGGGAGACGCCGTCTTCGAAGCGGTTCCCGGTGATGATCATTCCGTGCGCCTGCTGGTCGAGGGACATGATCATATCGGGCAGTTTATCGGTGGAGTCGCGCAATTCGAATTTGTCGAACGGCCGGTCGAGCGTCACGCGGAAGAAATCCCCCTCTTTGACGGTGGAGCTGATCGTCCGTTCTTCGGCCACTCCGTTTTTCCCGAGCGAGATTCGGATCAACCCGAGCCGGACGCCGGGGGCGAGGAACCGCTCCTGGTATTCGGAGGCTTTCAGGTAAATGTCTTTGCCGTCGGCTTTGTCCGCGGGGTAAACCAGGGTGTGGATATTCATGAAGTCGTCGCCGACATGGCGGACGATATTTCCTTTGACCAGCCCGCCGAGGCTGATGTTGCGCATATAGATGCCGTCCGCCGAGGTGGAGACGAAGCTGTCCGGGAGCGCTTCGATCCGGCAGTTGACCACGAACGGGCGGTCGCTGCCGTTGTTGAGGATCGCCATTGCCGAGGAGGTGTGGATGGTGATATTTTCCAGCCGGGTCCGGTTGGAATTGGCGTTGTTGATGGTGTGATTTCCGTGAGTGCGGGCGTAGAACGCGATCCGGGAGCCGGGCGTGTAATGTTTGGCCGCCGGGGTATAGGTATGAATCTTGAAATCATAGGTCTCTTCGTCGACCATGGTGACGTCGGGTCTGCCCTGGTGGGGGCCGATGGAACTTAAAAGCGGGCGTAGCGTCCCCGGGATGACTCCGCCGGTGTGGAAACGCATCAGGCCTTTGGATTGCGCCTGCTTGAAGTAAGGTTCCGTCGGAGCGGGCATGCCGGGATCCCGTTTGACCCGGATCGTATCTTCGGCCGGGAAGGCGGCAATGACACCGGTCATATAGGGGCGTTTGAGGTAGGTGACGGTGAGATTCTTCACCCCCACGTTGTCGCATCCTTTGATGAGGATCGCCACGTCGAGCGCGCCGGGCAGCAGGAGCTCGGTGCCGCGTTCGCCGGCAATGCGCAGGTCTTTCAGGTTTTCCAGCTTGATATTGCCGGTGACGCCGCCCGTGCAACGGACCAGATAGCGGCCGCGGGGCAGGAAAACGGTCCGTTTCCCTTCGGTATCGGCGGCAGCGGCGGCGATCGCCTTGCGGATCGCTTCGCCGTCGTCGACGGAACCGTCGCCTTTGGCTCCGAAGGTTTTCACGTTGTAACACTTTGTTTCGTCGATCGCCGGGGTCGTGCGGAAGTGTTCGAGTTCGCCTTCGAGACGGGTGAGGAGGTAATCGTAGTCGCGCATCATGCTTTCCGCTCCCGCGGGATCGGTTTTGATCGCTTCCTCCAGGTTGGCGAAGATCCGTTTCTGCCAGGTGAGATATTCGCCCAGCAGCGGATCGGCGGCGTGGACTTCGGCAAGATTGCCTTCACCAAGCAGCGCATCGCGCCGTTTGTCGAGGTCGGCTTTGTCTGCGGCGGACAACAGGATTCCCCACACGCAGAGCGCGGCGGCAACAGCAGTGATTTTCATGGTGGAAATGCTCTTTCTTATTTGTACCACTTCATGCGGAAGGGGTCTTTGCTGGTTGTTTTGACCTGTTCGGCATGGCCGTCGTAAAAGAGGACGCTTTCGTTCCGGGCGCTGTGATAGCCGAGCGCAGGGAGTTGAAAGTCGTTGTAATCGAAGCCGGTCTGCCGCCACTGGGTCTGTGCCGCCGAAGTGAGGGCGGTGTGATTGGGGTAGTACATTTCAAAGAGGTAGGGTGTGATGGCGGGCTGATAGATTTTGCCGAGGTTCGGGCGTTCGGTGGCCAGGGAATAACTGCCTGCGCTCGCGTTGCCGCTGCAATGCATGGTGTAACTGCGCAGCAGCCACTGGTCGGATTTCTTTACCTGGGTCCGGTGCGCGGTACAAGTCCAATAATACTGGTTGGTTTTGCTGTCCGGCAACGGCAGATAGCCTGATTTCACCAGGACATAGGCGAAAGTGGCCCGGGCGGTTTGTGAATAGCTTTTGTCCAGGAACTCCGCGTTCCAGGTGCCGTCCGCGTTCTTCTGGGTCTGTTCGTCGTTTGCGGCGGGCAGAAAACTTTTGTTGTCGCCGGCGAACATGAGCGCTCCCGTCCCGATGGTTTTGTTGTTGTTGAGGCATGCGCTGCTGTTCGCCCGTTCCCGCGCCTGGGCCAGTGCGGGCAATAGCATCGAGGCGAGGATCGCGATGATCGCAATTACGACCAAAAGTTCGATCAGAGTGAATTTTTTTGCCATGAGGGAGCCTCCTTAGTTGATTTTCTTCAGGGTTGTACCTTGGATGAATTCCGGTTGGATCAAGGTGTATTGTACCGGGAGAGCGGGGTTTGTGATGCGTGTTTTGACCAGTTCGAGCGCCTGGATGGCGTGTTCGCGGAGCGAGACTTTGAGATAACTGAGCTGAGGGCGGTAATATTCCAGCTCCTGCCGGTCGCCGTTGGAGACGACGGAGACCTCCTCCGGCACGCGGACTCCGGCGTCGGCGAGCGCCGAGAGCACTCCCCAGACGAAGGGAACGCGGGTGATGACCGCCGTGAAGGGCGGTTTCTTGCCGAACGCCTTCACTTTTTCGTAGATTGCCCGGTGCGGCAGTTCGAAACGCGGGGTTTCGACCAGGATGGAGAGTTGTTCGACCGCTTCTTCGCCCAGTGTCTCGGCGATCCGCTGTTTCCAGACCGAATAGAAGCTGGGGACGGCGAGGGTTTGCTGATCGTTCATCAGGGTGCATTGTTCGATCAAGGCGATCCGGGTATGTCCGGCGTCGCGGAGGCGGTTGAGGATGAGGCCCATTTCCATCTCCATCGAGCCCACGACGGTGTCGAGGCCGAAGTGGTGGGCGGGGACGCCGATGAAGACGACCGGTTTTTCGTGACTGCGGAATTTCTCCATCAGCGGCGGCGGCATTTCGTTGACCGGCTGGGGGGCGAAACAGAGCAACGCATCGCAATTCTCCCAAGCGTCGATGAGGGCTTTGTCTTCCCAGTGGCGTACGGAGACCATGCGGGGGAGCCAGCCGGCTGTTTCGGCGGCTTCGCTTGCGTACATGACGAAGTCGGAGTTTTCGGGGGCGGTCCAGCCTGGAACCACGATTCCGAGCTGGCGTTGAACCTTGTTCGCCGGAATTTTGCTGGAGACGAAGGTGCCGACCCGCGGAATCCGTTCGAGATAGCGTTCTTCGACCAGGGTTCCGACTGCTTTGCGGATGGTCATATAGCTGGCGTTGAGTTGTTCCGTGAGTTCCCGTTCGGAGGGCAGCGCCGAGCCGCGCGGGAAGTTCCCCATCTCGATCTGCCGGAGCAGATGTTCGCGGATATCCGCTGTTTTGCCGTGCTTGTATTTTTGCATCGTGAAGGTTCCCCGTCTGCTTATAGTGTGATGGAATATCATCTTGCTATATATTATAGCAGACTGCGATACCAATGCCAAGAGGGGGAGTGAAAAAAAGTAGAAAAAAGTAGGGCAGGGGGAAGTAGGGGAGGCGAAGCCGACCGGGTCCAGGGCCTTTCGGCCTTGGCGCGGTTTGCAAAGGGCGCGGAGCCCTTTGCCGGAGTTTGAGGCTCC
>JAVBSA010000462.1:0-9545 GCA_031556915.1 Victivallis sp. | reverse complement strand
ACCATCATCTTGCGCAAAGTGGGTTCACCAAGGTGTTCGATTCCGAGATTCTTCACCGCCGCAGCAAGGCGTTGAAGTTCCGTTTCGGAACACTCCGGGTTGGGACAGCAGAGTTCCGGACCGCGCCGGATCAACTCCGTGTCGCAGCAGGGGCAGCGGTCGATGAAGGGCGACCGGCGCTCCTCGCCCGGCGCCGCGCTGACGATGTAGGGGATGACGTCGCCGGCGCGTTCCAGCGTCACCGTGTCGCCGATCCTGACGTCGAGGTCGAGAAGATTCTGGACGTTATGGAGCGTCGCCCGCTTGATGGTGGTCCCGGAAATCTCCACCGGCTCCAGAAGCGCGACCGGGGTGAGACAGTTCTTGCCGAAACTCCATTCGACGCCGAGCAGTTTCGTCGTTTTGCGGATATTGGTGAATTTGTAGGCGATTTCACCGCGCGGATGATGGGCGGTGTTGCCGAGGGAAGCGGCAAACGCCCTGTCGGCGAATTTGACGACCGTACCGTCCTGCGGATAGGGGAGCGCGGCAAGCTCGGTGAGGATCGTTTCCCACTTTTCTTCCAGCTCCGATAGCGGAAGCTCATAAGAGACTTTGTTGTAATCGACCAGCGTGATTTTCGCTTTCTGGGCGACCATTTCGTCGATTTCCTTGAGGCCCATGATTCCGGCCACGGCGTTGCGGGAGTTTTTGTAAGTGCCGCCGCCCTTCCGGCGGATGTTCGCGTAAAGACTCTGAAAATCGTCGTCGCGGATGACCAGTTCGCCGCGCACGGGGCGGTTCACGGGGCCGGTGTAGTCGACGGGTTCGAGCTCGATCAACGGGAGTTTGCCGGTGATGTTTTCGCCGAGTTCGCCGTCGCCGCGGGTGGAGAGGATGCGGCCGTCGTAGTTGGCGGAGATTCCGTCGTACTTGGGTTCGACAAGCAGGAGTTCGCCGGGGGTGCGGGCGTACTTCTTAGCCCATTCCGTGATTTCGGCGAGAGAATAGGCTTTGTCGAGCGAGAGCATCGGTTTTTTGTGACGCACTTTGCCGCTGCCGGCGACGGCGGGGGCAAATACTTCATGCAGAAGCGCGTTATCCGGGTCGAGGGCCTCAAGGGCCCGCATGAGTTCATCATAGCGGACGTCCGCGATTTCGGGTTCGCCGAGCTCCCAATAACGGCGGTTATGATAACGGATCAGTTCTTCCAGTTCGGCAAGAGAGAGGGCGTCGGCGTCGAAATTTTTTGTATCCATCGAAAATAATCCTGATTTTTTTACAAAAATATACACATCAAATTGGACTTTTGCAAGAAGTATGTTATTTTATTAGGCTGTATGTTTGATTCCTGAAAGGAGGAATGTTATGTCCAATGGTTTTCATGTCGCGGTCGCAGGGGCGACCGGCGCGGTGGGCGTCGAGATGGTCAAGGTGCTCGAACAGCGCAATTTCCCGGTGAAGAGTCTGAAACTGCTCGCTTCGGCCCGTTCCGTCGGCAAAACCATGACTTTCAAGGGAGAGACTATTCAAATTGAAGAGCTCCGTCCCGATTCCTTCAAGGGAACGGACATTGCTTTGTTCAGCGCGGGCGGCGATATTTCGCGTGAATACCGCAAGTTCGTGGTGGATTCCGGCGCGGTGATGGTCGACAACTCGAGTGCGTTCCGCATGGAAGACGATGTGCCGCTGGTGGTTCCCGAGGTGAATGGCGAGGATATCAAGTTGCACAAGGGTGTGATTGCGAACCCCAATTGCACGACGGCGATCATGCTTGTGGCGGTGGCTCCTTTGCATCGCGCCAAGGGGCTCAAGCGTATTGTTGCGGCCACCTATCAGGCGGCGAGCGGCGCTGGCGCCAAGGGAATGGACGAACTGGTTGCCCAGACCCGTCAGGTGCTGGCCGGCGAGCCGATTGAGCCGAAGGCGTTTGCGCACCGGATTGCGTTCAACCTGATTCCGCACATCGATGCGTTCAAGGAGAACGGTTACACCAAGGAAGAGCTGAAGATGCTCTATGAATCGCGCAAGATGCTGCATCTGCCTGAGCTGATGGTTTCGTGCACGTGCATCCGCATCCCGGTATTGCGTGCTCACTCCGAGGCGTTGAACCTGGAGTTTGAGAACGACATTACTCCGGAAGAGGCTCGTGCGATTATTTCGGCGGCTCCGGGTGTGCAACTGGTTGACGACCCGATGAATAAAGTGTATCCGATGCCGTATGATGCGACTGAGAAGTACGATGTGTTGTGCGGCCGGATCCGGCAGGATATTTCGCGCAACGACAAGCGCGGGCTGGATATCTTTGTTTCCGGCGACCAGGTGCTGAAGGGCGCGGCGCTGAACGCGGTGCAGATCGCGGAGCTGCTCTAAAAAAGAAAAAAGCCGCCGAAGGCGGTACAATAGCCCCACCATCGTGGGGTCGCAGTCCAGCGCGCGAAATGCGCTGGTCGCCCGTCTCCAACGGGCGAAACGGTAGCCGCGTAAGCGGCGTACTGGAACCATCCGCCCGGCATAAGCGCCGGGCGCTTTTTTTTGAGTGAAACGAGAAAAAAAGTGACAGGGGCGCGTTGCCGCAGCCGGGAACCTCTTAATATCTTAAGTGTTAGCAACTTTGCGCGGTCTTCTGCGGTAGGGCGCTCTGTCCTCAGAGCGCCGTTCATTTTGCAAGCCGACAGATGAAAATTAAGGTGCTTGATCATGCATGGAGAACGGCTGCCTGGGGACAGACAGCCCTACCTGAGCTCTCAATAGACTGATGACTAACGTTTAAGCCTCTTAATATTAGCCCGATACATGTTCAGCGGACGGCCTTTGCAATGAGCGTGATCGGAAGTACGATTACTGCCGTAGTGCAGACAACGGTGGAAGCCGCAACGGTAAAGGGAATATCCCAGGCCAATCCAGCCAGCGCGACCGGGGTGAGCAACCAGCTCGCGGCGGACTTCTCCCAGCCAAGATAAACACCGCCTGAGACAGCGTCGTGATCCCCTGTGAGCATATTCATGGATGGTTCCGGAGAAGAAAGATAGTGTTGCACCGGCAGGATGTTCGCTTCGCTCAGAGACACTTGGGGATCGCACGGCGTTCCCCAATCGGGCAGATGACTTTCCAGACCGATTTCTCCGGGAAAGAACTTTTCCTCAATTTCCTTCTGCTCTTCTTCGGAAGAATAATGCGCCAGCATATATTTCGCCGCTTCCGGGGTCAGTTTGATCTGGACGAAACGTTCCGGAATCTCCACGGGGTCATCATGGTATCTGCAATAACCGGTAAACGGAATCGCGATTCCCCACCAGCCCGGAGAAACTGAATAAACGTCCTCGGCGGCGAACACATAATATTCGCCGTTGAGTTCATAAACCACGTCCGCGCGGATCCGGTGCCCGTCCGCAAAGTGTTTGGTCACTCCGACCGAAAAGGTCTTATAGCCGACCTGAGTCCACATGCATCCCGACAGGGAGAGCGCAAGCAGGATTCCGGCTATAAAGAGCAGACCGTTTTTCACAGCTTGAACAGACTGTAGTCGTGTTTCCCGGGTTGCGTCTCTTCCACCTTCTCGCCGGTCTCGAGCGGGCGCGCATTGATCATTTTGACGAGCTGGCTGCCCCAGCGGTCGACGATGGAGCGGACGTTGGAGTAGGCCGAAACATATTTGTTCGCATCCAGCAGCGCGGGATCCTCGTAGGAGTCCGCCGTGAACATGATCAGCACCTTGCCGGTTTGCGCATCCCGGATCTTCCCTTCAATCGCAATATAAGAGGCCAGCGGCGAATGCGTTTCATTGGAAATCACCGATTTGACCGGAATCAAACATAAGGTGATCGGTTTGGCAATCGCCATGCCGACCGTGCTGCCGACTTCGAGCACCGGTTTGTTGGCGACTACTTTGACGATGGCGAGCTCGAGGCTGACGGTTCCGGGGCCGCCGGCCTGGGCGAGCGTCATGCGGCACGGGCCTTTGGCGATCGCGTCGGAGAAGGATTTCTTCATGTAGACGGCGAGTTCTTTGAGGTCTTTGTCTTCATGGCCCATCAACGCGCTGGCGCCGTTGTGCTCCATCCATGATTTGTCGATCTGGAGGTCGGTGCGGACGTCGGCGATGACGATTTTGTCATATCGCGACATGACGGCCGACGGGTCTTTCCAGACGCGGCGGACGGGGACGCGGTCGTCGTGCGTCATGGCGTCGCCGTCGACGAAGACGGTCGGGGGCGGGGTGGAAGTGCACGAGGCGAGGAGGGCGACCAAAGGCAGGGCGAATATAAACTTCATAGATTGTTTCTCCTTTGATATAAATTACTCCGGGAACGGGGATAAATCAAGTGGGGAGGCGGAGCCGACCGGGTCCAGGGCCTTTCGGCCTTGGTGCGGTTTCCAAAGGGTGCATAACCCTTTCGGAGTTTGAGGCGGAGCCTCAAGCTTTCTCGCGCGCCGGTGACGATCGAGTAGGAGTCCAGCCATTATTTGACTGGACGTCCTCTCACACCACACGTACGTGCCGTTCGGCATACGGCGGTTCAGTAGCCCCGATGCATTTCATTGTAGTGCAGAGAGATATCATCATATCCCATTTCGGCAATACGCTGATTGGTTAAGGCCAGAGCCAAGATTTGACTGTTGGCAATGCGCCAATAGCTTTTCCTTGTATTCGCCCATTTCCACGCTTGCTCTTCCGGAATTCCCAGTGATTGCAGTCTTTTGCTTCGTGTCCGTATTCGTTTCCAGTGTTTCCACACATACGCTCGTATTCTGCGCCGAATCCAGGCATTGGCGTCTTTCATGAAGGTTTTCATGTCCGCAATCGCATAGTATCCAAGCCACCCGGTGGTGTACTGTCGGAGCTTGCAGAGCATCCGTTCCACCGAGTTTCCTTGATTCCTTCGGGTTAACTCGCGAATCTTGTTCTTGAAGCGCTCTTTGGACTTCTCGTGTATCCGAATCCCAGCTTGACCTCCTTTACTCGTCCGCAGTGCGAACCCGAGAAATTTCAGTTTGCGCGGATTTCCCGCCTGGCTTTTGGTTTCGTTTACCTGGAGTTTCAGCTTCGTTTCAAGGAAGATTTTACTACTCGCGAGCACCCGTTCAGCAGCGCGTTGGCTTCTGACGTAGATATTGACGTCGTCCGCATATCGCACGAACTTATGTCCCCGACGTTCCAGTTCCCGGTCGAAAGCGGTCAGATAGATATTGCTCAGCAACGGTGAAAGATTGCCGCCCTGGGGGCTGCCTTCTTCCGTCTTCGTCACTATTCCATTCATCATGACTCCGCTTTTCAGATAGCGCTTGATCAGGCTCAATACTCGTTGATCTGAGATTTTGGCACGCACCATTTCCATCAACAGCTCGTGGTTGATGGTATCGAAATACTTGCTGATATCGATGTCGACGACATATCGATAGCCTTGATTGAAGTATTCCTGGGCTTTCCGGATGGCCTGATGGGCGCTGCGGCCCCGTCGAAAACCGTAGCTCAAATCCGAAAATTCCTCTTCGAATATCGGGCAGAGGACCTGCGCGATTGCCTGTTGCGTCATCCGGTCCAGGACAGCCGGAACTCCAAGCATCCGTACACCGCCGTCAGGCTTCGGGATTTCCACCCGTCGCACCGGTTGCGGGCGATACGTTTCGTTTCGGAGACTTTCGAAAAAGCTCTCGTGATGTTCGCGCAGATACGCCGTAAGATTGTCAACGGTCATTCCGTCAACGCCCGGCGCTCCGCCGTTCCTCTTGACCTGTTTGTAGGCACTGATGAGGTTATCACGCTCAAGTATGCTGTCAAACAAGTTTGCATCGTCTCTTCTCTCAGGTTCCCACTCTGGCATGCTCCACACTCCGAGGATATCTTCGGCTTCCAGCCTATTCTTTCCTCGGTAGTTCCGTTCCCGGATTTTCTGTTTTCTACACATGCCAGGTCTTCCTCTGTGAAGATGGACTACTGTTTGGCCCTTCCCAATTACGGTACTATGGCCTCTGCTGATTTCTCAACGTTCAGCCTGACATCACTGCCAGGGTTGGAGTCGCCATCCATTTACGGCTTCTCCATACCGTTGAGACCTCCCCGGATAAGAGCGATAACTTTCATCCCATACACCTGGTACATCTACACCGCAAGGTTCGGGCAGTATTGGACTTTGCTTTATCAGGCAAGCTCGTCCGCCTTGTAGTGCCTTATATGTACTTCCTGTTCGTCAGGCCGGGAATTTGCCGCCGACTTCCTTCAGATTCCACCTCACGATGGACACCCTTGTCTTAAGCTAACAGTTCCTACTGCCAAGTCTGTAACGGACTTTCACCGTCAAGTTATCGCCCATGCCGGGCGTACCTGAAAAAGGAAAATTTCGCACGAAATTTTCCGCCACCAGGCGGGCGACGGTTCTTTGCGCCGCCAGGCGCAAAAACCAGCCCCCGGAAGGGGGCATCCCCAGATTCCCACGACGTTGCGGCCTTAAAAATCGTGGGAGCCTGACAGGGGTCGAGGCATTTTTGACCTGATCGGTCAAAAATACCGCGCACGCTATGTGGCGGAAAATTTCTTACGAAATTTTCCTTTGTTAGCGTCACTTACGTGCGATTATAACTTGAGGCTCTGCCTCAAACTCCGGCAAAGGGCTCCGCGCCCTTTGCAAACCGCGCCAAGGCCGAAGGGCCCTGGACCCGGTCGGCTTCGCCTCCCCTACTGGGTTACCGGTATTAAAAGCCAAAAAAATCTTTCAAATTCTTTCAAAAACTTGCAAATACGAAAAAATGTGATAAAATATAAACATGACAAAGTCCAATAACAATCGAAAACTGTTGTCACCCGAACGGGAAGCACTCATCCTTTCCGCTCTCGGCAACGGCGTACGCACCATCGCGGAACTCGCCGGCGAACTCCAGGTCTCGGAAGCAACCGTGCGGCGCGACCTCCAATCCCTCGAAGACCGCGGCGCAGCACACCGCGTCCACGGCGGAGCCGTCCGGGTCGAAGACGACGAAAAAGATGAACCCCTCTTCCAGGAAAAAACTTCCATCCGGGCAAACGAAAAAGAACGCATCGCCGAAGCCGCGCTCGCCCTCGTCGAAGAAGGAGATTCCATCTATCTCGACGGCGGCAGCACCGTCCTCGCCCTCGCGAAACTGCTCCATAACCGGAAAAATATCACCGTCGTCACCAACTCATTGATGGCCGCCGCCGAACTCATGGAATCCCATCACCGGCTCATCATGATCGGCGGGGAATTCCGCCGCCTCTCCCGTACCCTGGTGGGCGCACTCACCTCCCCGATCGGCGAAGCACTCTCCATCAACAAAGGATTCTTCGGCACCATCGGCCTCACGACGGAAGGCGTCTCCACCACCGATCCCGCCGAAGCATTCACCAAGAAAATGCTGATGGCACGGTGCGCACAATCCTATTTGCTGGCCGACTCGGCCAAGTGCGGCCGCGCATCTCTGGTGCACTCCGGCAACCTCGAGGATTTTTCCGCCGTCGTCAGCGACGGGAACCTCCCGGCGGAATTCCGCAAACTTCTGCAACGCAAGAAAATCAACCTGATTATCGCATAACAACCCCAATTAAAAGGAAAGTTTGAGAAAATGGCGAAACCCTATTTGAGCGACCGCGGCCCGGCATTCAAGAAGTCGACAATCAAACTCAAGGCGATCCCCGCCTACAGCTACGAGGATACCCTCGGCGCCGAGTTCAAGGCGAAGAAAATCACCAAAGCCGACGTCAGCGAACTCTACGAATCCATGCTGGTCATCCGCGAATTCGAAGACATGATCAATAAGTGCCGTACCGGCGCTTACGAAATCATCAGCGATTACGAGTACCGCGGACCGACGCACCTCTCCATCGGCCAGGAAGCCACCGCGGCCGGCGTCTGCTCGCTCCTCTCGATCGAAGACCTCATCACCAGTACCCACCGCGGCCACGGCGACTCCATCGCCAAGGGATTCCACGCGATCCGCCGCATGAACGAACAGGAACTCAAAAGCCGCTGCCCGGAATACGCCGACCTCACCGGCGACGCCCTCCGCGAAGCCGTCATGGAAGACCACGTCTTCCGTACCATCGCCGAACTCTTCGGCAAAGAAGACGGCTACGGCAAAGGCCGCGGCGGCGGCATGCACATCGCCGACTTCCGCGTCGGCCACCTCGGCGCGAACGCCATCGTGGGCGGCGGCATTCCGATCGCCACCGGCGCTTCGATGGTCTGCCGCATCGACGACAAAATGAAGGGCCGCGTGGTCTGCTCCTTCGCCGGCGACGGCGCTTACGCCAACGGCGTGGTCCTCGAATCGCTCAACTGGGCGGCCCAGGAACAGTTCAACGGCCCGCTGGCCGAAACCAAGTTCGGCCTGCCGATCATCTATTGCCTGATCAACAACCACTACGGCATGACCGGCCGCGCCGACGGCGAAGTCAACGGCGTCGATCATCTCGCCCGCCGCGCCGCCGGTTTCGACAACGACAATATGCACGCCGAAGTGGTCAACGGCATGGACATCATGGCCGTCCGTGACGCCATCGCCCGCGCCAAGGCGATCGTCGCCAAAGGCGAAGGCCCCGTGCTGCTCGAATTCGACACCTACCGCTACTACGGCCACTCGCTCTCCGACCCGCGCAACGAATACCGCACCCGCGAAGAGGAAGCCCGCTGGAAGGACGTCGACCCGCTCTCCCGGTTCCGCGGCGAAATCCTCGCTGCCAAGGCGCTGACCGAAAAAGAACTCGTCGCGCTCGAAGAAAAGGTTGCGGCCCGTAACGCCCGCGCCGCCCGCCGCGCCGCCGACTCCGCCGATCCCGACGCCGCCGACGTGATCAAGTACATGTACACCGATACCGACAGCTCGACGGTTCCGGCCGAGTACCTCAACCCCGTGCTCCATGAGGAATGCCCCCGCGCCAAGCGCGACGCCAACGGCATGACCACCTACCGCGACGCCATCAAAGAAGGCATCTGCGAAGAAATGGCCCGCGACAAGCGCGTCGTGCTCTTCGGCGAAGACGTGGCCGAATACGGCGGCGCCTTCAAGCTCTCCAAAGGCATGCTCGAAGCCTTCGGCCGCGACCGTGTCTTCAACACGCCCATCTCCGAGGCTTGCATCTGCGGCACGGCGGTCGGCATGGCGATGACCGGCTACCGCCCGATCGCGGAGCTCATGTATATGGACTTTGCGCTCATGGCTTCCGACCAGATTTCCAACCAGGCCGCCAAATGGCACTACATGACCGGCGCTTCGACCGAAGTACCGATGGTGGTGCGCTGCAGCGTGGGCGGCGGCAAGGGTTACGGCGGCCAGCACTCGCAGTCGCTGGAGTCGATGTTCGCCCACATTCCGGGCACCTTCGTCGCCTATCCCTCGAATCCCCGCGACGCCAAGGGCATGATCAAAACCGCGATCCGCACCAATAACCCGGTGATCTTCGTGGAAGGCCAGCTCCTCTACAACGTCAAAGGCGTGGTTCCCGAAGAGGAATACCTCACCCCGTTCGGCGAAGCCGATATCGTCCGCGACGGCTCCGATGTGACGCTGGTGGCCTGGGGCCCGGCAGTGGCGGACGCCCTCAAAGCGGCCGA
>JAVBSA010000091.1:0-8582 GCA_031556915.1 Victivallis sp. | reverse complement strand
TCGGCCGGATCCGGGATGGCCGCTTCCTGCTCGACTTGCGCACCATCTTCGATGGCGACGATGTGATCCCGCGGTGGTCCGCTGCGGACACGCTCTTATGAGAGACTGACGGCGGCAGGACCTCGTGCACTGGATCATCGGCACCGCCGGGCAGGCCACCTATTCCGCCTCCATAGCCGGATTGATCGGCGTCGTCAAGGCACTCGCCCGCGAAGTCGGACGCAAAGGCATTCTCGGCAACGCCAGCGCCCCCGGTGTCATCCAAAGCGAAATGACCGAAGAAATTCCGCTCGACAAAGTGCTTCCCCTCATTCCGCTCAACCGCCCCGGCCAGCCCGAAGAAGTGGCCGAAGTGGTCGCCTTCCTCGCCGGATCCGGCAGCAGCTACGTCCACGGCCAGGTGATTGCGGTCAACGGGGGGCTGGTCATTTGACGCACCGAACAATTGTGGCCGGCGCCGGCGCCGGCGGCATGACCATGGCGCTTCTGCTCGCCCAATCCGGACGGCGGGTGACCGTGTTGGAAACGACTCCCCGGATCGGGGGACTCCTTCAACGCTTCCGCCGGCGCGGCGTGCCTTACGACACCGGATTCCACTTTACCGGCGGATTCGACGGGTTGCTCCGCCAGATGGCGCAATATCTCAATATCGGCGACCTCGTGCGGGAGAAACCCTTCCGCACCCATGTTTACCTCGGAGAAAACAACCGCAGAATTTCATTCCCCTCCACCGGCGTCGACGACGTGGCCGATTATCTGTGCGGAGAGTTCCCCGGCCAGGAAAATACCGTCCGCGACTATTACCGCGCCGAGAGATCGGTCGTCGAAGCGACGCCGATGTTCAACCTCGCCGAACGGGACATCTTTCAGCGGAACCGCATGACCGAATACGATTTTCTGACGGTGGACGAGTTTTTCAACGCCCGGAACACCACCCCGGAGCTGCGAGCGGTGCTGGGCAACGCCGCAATGTGCCACGGCACCCCGCCGGACGAGTGCTCTATGAGCGCCCACGCCCGGGTGAGTTTCAACCTCGGCGACCACATCGCGCAGGCGGAGGAGGGGGGCGACGCCTTTTTACGCGGATTCGAACGCGAGGCGGAGAAACTCGGGATCGAAGTCGTAACCAACTGCCGGATCGAACGCTTTATCGATCGGAACTGCACGCGGGCGCTTCTCTCCAACGGCGAAGAGATCGTCTGCGACGAAACTTTTTTCGCCATTCACCCCGCGTCGATTCTCGAAGTGCTGCCGGAAACGACTCCGAGCCTCCGGCGGCGGGTGGCCGGCTATCGGGATTCCTGCGGTTTCTTCTTCGTCGCCGGGGAATTGACTGCGGAAGCGACACCGGAACTGACCAGTTTTATTTCGCGTTTCGACCTCAATGAGATCCTGCGCCCCGGCGGAGCGGGTTACGGCACCGGCATGGTCATCTCCGAAGAAAAAGCGCTCGACGGCCGCAAGGTGAAGACCTTCAACGCGTTCAGCACGGTTTTCCCCGAAGAAACGGCCGGATGGGCGGATTCGCCCCGTTCCGGCAACGCCGCCTACCGGCAGTACAAGGAGATGAAGACGGAGAAGATCATGGCGGACTTTTTCCGCGCTTACCCGGAGTTCCGGGGCAAAGCTTCGGTTGCTGCCAACGGTTCCATGCTGACCTTCCGCGACTATGCGCCGCCGCACGGGTGCGGTTACGGGATCCGGCAGCGGATCGGCCAATCCCGCCTCTGGGGCAAGCTCCCGAACGCGGAAAATCTTTATGCGATCGGACATTGTTCATTGATTCCGGGGGTGATGGGCACGATGATTTCCTCCTTCCTCCTGTTCCGCCGGCTGGTCGGCGAGGAGCGGTACTTTGAACTGTTGAAACGGAGCGGCTTATGAAGCGTGTGGTGGTGACGGGGACAGGGGTGATTTCCGCGTTGGGTTGCGATTGCGACAGTTTGTGGAACAACCTTCTCGCGGGCAAATCGGCGGTCCGCACGATGCCGGAGTGGCCGGATATGCCGCCCGGCACGCTTGCCGCTCCGGTGGAGCTGGATGAAAACGTCTTGAAATCCGTGGACCGCAAACTTCGCCGTTCGATGGGACAGGTGGCTGTTTACGCGGCTTTGGCGGCGCAGCAGGCGGTGCTTCAGAGCGGACTTTCACCCGAACTGCTCGGTTCCGGCCGGGCGGGGTGCATGATCAGCTCCACGATGGGGAGCGCGCGGAACCTCAAGGAATCGGTGGAAATCTGGAATTCCCCGGACCGTGAGATGATGCCCGCGATGCAATTCTTCAAATGCGTTTCGCATACGGCAGCGATGAATGTGGCGAATTTATTCGGGATCAGGGGGATGCAGTTATCGCCCTGTTCCGCGTGTGCTTCGGGGCTTCAAGCGGTTGGCGCGGCTTACGATGCGATTCGTGCGGGCCGCCAGGATGTGGTTTTGGCGGGTGGCGCAGAGGAGCTGTCGCCGATGGTGACGGGTTCTTTTGAGCTTCTTTTCGCGCTTTCGCGCACGGATTCGCGTCCATTTGACGCGGACCGTGACGGATTGGTGTGCGGTGAGGGTGCGGGGGTGCTGGTGTTGGAGGAATATGAGCATGCAGTGCGAAGAAACGCGCCGATTTTGTTTGAAGTGGCGGGGTATGCCACCAATTGCAGCGGGATGTCGCTGAGTCAATCCGACGGGGACTCGATTGAGGCGTGTATCCGGCTGGCGTTGGCGGATGCGGGGGTGGACGCGGTCGATTATGTGAATGCGCATGCGACGGCAACCAGTCAGGGGGATCGTGAGGAGGCGTCGGCGTTGCGGAATGTGTTTGGCGGCAAAGTGGCGGTTTCGAGTTTAAAGGGAAACCTGGGTCATACGTTGGGTGCGTCGGGTGCGATAGAACTGGCGATGGCGGGGCGGATGATGGAGATGGGGTTGATTTTGCCGACAAGGGGACTGAGGGTGGTGGCGGAGGATTGCGGGGGGTTGGATCATGTGATGGAACTGCGGGAGCAAAGAATTGATACCTTTGTGAAGAGCAGTTTTGCGTTTGGCGGCGTGAACGCGGTGCTGGTGGGAAAAAGATTTATCAAATAAAAAAAGAAAAAAAACCGCCGAAGGCGGCACAAAGCCCCACCATCGTGGGGTCGCAGTCCAGCGCGCGAAATGCGCTGGTCGCTCCCCAAAGACCGGCGACAGCCGGTCAGGAGCGAAATCGGTAGCCGCGAAGCGGCGTATTGGATCATCCGATCAGCAAAAGTGCCGGCGCTTTTTTGGCGCGAAGCAACAAAAAAGTGACAGTGGCGCGTTGCTGCATCCCACGACGTTTCCTATTAAGAATCGTGGGAGCCTGACAGGGGTCGGGGTCTGTTCGACCGGGCGGGCGAAGCAGACCGCGCACACCTGGTGGCGGAAAATTTCTTTCGAAATTTTTCTTTTTCAGCGTCACCGGCGCGCGAGAAAACTTGAGGCTCCGCCTCAAACTCCGCCAGCGGTTTCGCCGCTGGACCACGACCAGCCGATGGGCTGGACCGGCCGCTTCGCGGCCCCACTTTTATTTTTCCACCAACCGTAGTATATTATGGAAAATACATCGTTTCAATATAAAGGTTTTCATATGGATCAATCCGAAATCGTAAAGCGGGTCAACGCCATCTTCATCGACCAATTCGAACTGGACGAAGCAACACTGACCCCCGATCAACGCATCTTCGACGACCTCGGACTCGACAGCCTCGATATCGTAGACCTCATGGTCGGGTTGCAACGGCAGTTCGGCGTGTCCCTGCGCGAAAACGAGGAAATCCGGCGCATCGAAAAATTAGGCGATATTTACGCTTTCTTCGAAAAAATGATCCGCGAAAATCCCGAAATGGTTAACAGGATCAAACCGTGATGGCATTTCAAGACCCCCTGGCATTTTCCACACCGGAAACCATCCGGGCCGAGCAAACCCGCTTGCTCAATGCCCATTTACAGTACGCCAGAAGCCATTCCCCCTATTACGCCGCGTTGCCCGGCCACCCGATCACCCTCGAAGAACTCGCAACACTCCCCGTCACCGCCAAAGCCGACCTGGCCAATTACAACGAACAGTTCTTCGCCCTGCCCGAAAACAAGCTGGCCGACATCTGCTTCACCTCCGGAACCACCGGCCACCCCTGCCGCATCGCTTATTCCGAAAGCGACCTCGAACGGCTCGCCCTCAACGATGCGACCGGCTTTTTCGCCGCCGGAATCCGGCCGGGCAGCAAAACTCTCTTAACTTGCACCGTCGACCGCTGTTTCATCGCCGGATTGGCCTATTACTCCGGCTGCCGCAAACTGGGAGCTCCGGCGATCCGCAACGGACTCAATTCGCTGGAGAGTCATGCCGACATTTTCCGCCGCGAACGCCCGGAAGCGATCGTCGGGGTGCCGAGCTTCCTCGTCCGTCTCGGGGAATTTCTTGAAACGGGGAATGTGGATATTTCGTGCGTCGAAACACTGGTCTGTATCGGGGAATCGCTTCGCGACGCGGAATTGAAGTTGACTCCGCTCGGCGAACGGTTGGAACGTCTCTGGCCGGGAAAAAGTTTTTCCACTTACGCCTCTTCAGAGATTGCGACGAGTTTTACCGAGTGTTCGGCCCGCCGGGGCGGGCATGCTCCTTCGACGCTTGCGATTGTGGAAATTCTGGATGACGCGGGAACGGTGTTGCCGCCGGGCGAAACGGGTGAAGTGACCGTAACGCCGTTGGGGGTGACCGGGATGCCGCTGGTGCGGTTTCGGACGGGGGATCTGGGTTTTTTGATTGCGGAGAAATGTTCCTGCGGGCGGAATACGGTGCGGTTGAGTCCGATTCTGGGTCGCAAGGCGCAGATGTTGAAGGTGCGTGGAACGACGTTGTTTCCGGGGGCGTTTTTTTCGGTGTTGGACGAGTGTAGGGAAGTGGCGGAATATTTTGCCGAGGTATCGGGCGATTCGCTTTCGGACGAAGTGACGTTGTTTGTCGCGGCGGAGAAAAAGTTGGATCTGGAAAAATTGCGGAATGCGGTGTATGCCCGGACACGGGTGAAGGTGGCGGTGTGCCAGGTGGGGGTGGAGATGGCGAGGGACCGGGTGTTCGGGAGGTCAAGAAAGGCGACAAGGTTCTTCGATTTAAGGGGTGGGGAATGAGAAGTAAGGCGACAACGTCGCCCGGGTCCAGGGCCACCCGGCCCTGGCGGGTTTGCAAAGGGCGCGTAGCCCTTTGCCGGAGTTTGAGGCGGAGCCTCAAGTTTTCTCGCGCGCCGGTGACGCTGAAAAAGGAAAATTTCGTAAGAAATTTTCCGCCACCAGTGCGGGCGACGGTCTGCTTTGACCGCCAGGTCAAACAGACCCCGACCCCTGTCAGGCTCCCACGATTTTTAACGCCGCAAAGCTGCGGGAGCGGGAGATGCCACCTTCCGGGGGCTCACTTTTGTGCCTGGCGGCACAAAGAACCGCGCACGCTATACGACCAAAACTTGAGGCCCCGCTCATGACCTTCCCTCTCTCCACCATCCTCGGTGCCGCCTCGGCGGAAAAGCTCCTCTCGCTCGAAATCGAGTTCACCCGGCTATGCAACTACCGCTGCCCCTACTGCTACGTCGGCGAACCCGATACCTCGAACGAAATGACCCCGGAGGAAATCTCCGACTGCATCCGCCAGGCCGCAAATCTCGGCGCACGGAAAATCATCATCCTCGGCGGAGAACCCCTCCTATACCCCGAACTCGAAACCCAACTCGCACTCATCACCGAACTCGGCATGGCGCCCGAACTCTTCACCAACGGCGCACTCGTCACCCCCGCCATCGCCCGTGTCCTGGCCAAATACCAAACCCGGACCGTCGTCAAACTCAACTCCCTCGACGAAGACGTCCAGGAACGCATGACCGGAATCCCCGGCGCACTCGACCTCGCACTCAAAGCACTCGAAATCCTCGAGACCGAAGGCGTCCCCCTCGGCGCAAGCTCCGTCATATGCAGTGAAAACGCCGCCGAAATCCCCGCCCTCTGGCGATATTTGCGCGAACGCAATATCACCCCCTATTTCGAAATGATGACCCCCCAGGGCAGGCTGCTCCTCAACAACCACCTTCTCGTCCCCCCGCGCGAAATCGAACGCATTTTCCACGAACTCGCCGCCATCGACCGCGAATCCGGACGCGAATGGGAACCCCAGCCCCCCCTCGCCGGCGACCGCTGTCTCCGTCATCTCTACTCCTGCCTGGTCGCCGCGGACGGGAGCGTCCGCCCCTGCGTCGGAATCGATTCCACCATCGGCAACGTCCGCAACGCCCCGCTCGGTGATATCCTCCGCGACAGCGTCATGATGCGCGATTTCCGCCATTTCCGCACCATGATCAAAGAGCCCTGCCGCAGCTGCGAAAAAAGCGCCTCCTGTTACGGCTGCCGGGGCGCGGCATTTCAACTCACCGGCGACCCGCTCGCCGCCGACCCCCTCTGCTGGCGCAATTGCAGCAGAACCGGCGAAATCGTCACCCTCCCATGCGACGCAAAACCCCTGCTTCCGCATGGAGTACCCATCTCCATGGTCGGTCGGCTCCTCTCGTTCGAAGCCGAAAGTTTCGTCACCGCCGACATTGCGCCCGGCCACCCGCTCGTCACGGATGGCGAGCTCGAACGCACGGCGCTGATCGAACTCGCCGCCCAGGCCGCCGCCGCGGTAGACTCGTTCCGCCACGCCGGTAAAATCGCCCGGGGCATGCTGGTCGGCGGCAGCGGAATCAACATCGCCGGCACCCTCCGCGCCGGGGAAAAAGCCCAAGTCGGCATCACGGTCAAACATGAATTCGGAGAGTGGATCTTCCTCGATTTCCGCATCCTCCGCGAAAACAATGAAATTGTTGCCGAAGGAGAATTGAAGCTATGCGTATCCCGTTGATCCTTCTTTGTTTTCTCTGCTTTGCGGCACAGGGCGCCGAAGCCGTCCTCGAAAAAATCGCGGCGAACTTCTCCGGCATCGAAACACTCCGCGCCGACTTCACCCAGGAACGGGAATTGAAAGCGCTGAACGCCACGTTGACCATGCGCGGCTCCTTCGCCCTCGAGCACCGCAAACGGATGCTCTGGCGGGTCGATTCGCCCCTCTTCTCCATCAGCATCATCTCCGCCGAAGAATTGCAGCAATGGGATGCCGATTCCGGTAAAATCCTGCGCCTTTCGGCCTCGTACCTGCCGTGGCTCAAGCTGCTCTTCGCCAACCTCTCCGGCTGGATGACCGCCGATGCGGAGCTTCTGGCCAAAGAATTCGCCGTCTCCGCCGAAGGAACCCGGTTGCTTCTGGTTCCCAAAACCTCGGGAATCGGGAGTTACATCCGCCGCATTGAACTCGAGTTCGACGACGGATTCACCCTCGTCCGGCAGGCGAAATTTGTGGAAACCGCCGGCGACACCGTGACCGTCACCTTTACCGACACCGTTCGAAACCAACCGATTCCGGAGGAGATATGGCTTCTTCCACCCCGACCGCTGCCCGGCTCCTGATCGGAGTTCTGCGGCGCTTTAGGCTGTTCGCCGCGCTCTTTCTCCTGCTGTTGGCGGGAGCGGGAGCCGTTCTTGTTTTCAGCCGCTTCAGCACGGATATCTCCGACGTTTTCCCGAAGAATTCCGAAGCGGGCAAAGCCCTCCGGCTGCTGCGCGAAAGCGGAATCTCCAACCGCATGGTGCTGGAACTCGACTTCTCGCCGCACAAAGTCCGGAACGACGCCGTTGAACGGATCGCAAAAAAACTCGAAACCATTCCGGGCGTCCGGGCAAAATATCAGATCGGCCTCGGATCCGCGGCGGAGTTTCTGCGTGAAAAAGCCGCGTACGGCTTTTATTTCAAGCCTTATTTCGAACCCGACCCCGAAGCGATCGCCAAGGCCGCGCTCCGCCAGATGCTTTTCCCGGTGACGGATACGGCGCTGATCCGATCCGATCCGCTCGGAATCGCCAGGGATTATCTCGAAAAAATGCGCGCGGCTTACGCACTTTCGGGGCTGGAATTCTCACAGGAAAACGAGATTTTCACCTCCCGCTCCGGTGAACAGGCGATGATCCTTCTCGATGTTCCCGCCTTCGCCGGCGACGGGCGGGGCGCACGCGAATTGATCGCAAAAATCGGTGCGGTTGCGGAGAAGGAAGGCGTCCGACACACCCTCGTCTCCTCCCATTCCCACACTGTCGCCAATGAAGATGTGCTCAAACGGGACGTTCTGTATGTCTCGATTTTCGGAGTCTTCTTTCTGCTGCTTCTCTTTGGAGTGGCATACCGGTTCGATCCCGTTAGCTTCCTGATTCCCGCGATTCCGTTCGCCGCCTCGATTCTGGCGGCCGGAATCGCGTCGCTCCTGTTTCATGAAGTCCATCTCGCCATCCTCGGCATGGGGGCGGCGGTGGCAAGCCTCGCCGTCGACGCCGGGATCCACCTTTACGCCGCCTGCCGCTCCGGCTGCCGGATCCGCGGCCCGGCACGTCTCGCCTGGCCGCTCCTGGCCGGGCCCGGAACCACGGCGGGCGTGTTCTTTCTGCTCACGGCAAGCGGAATCAGCGCCTACATCTTCCTCGGGGTCTTCGCCGGTCTGTCGCTGA
>JAVBSA010000017.1:0-8306 GCA_031556915.1 Victivallis sp. | reverse complement strand
CACAAATCCAACAAAAATCATCATGCCGGGATGCAAATAATCTACACTTTATTTTTCCACAGCCCCTTACATTTGCGGGAGGCGTACCATGACGGTCAGAAATTGCGGGCTATTATTGATTCTTTCTCTGTTGACATTGATTCAGGCAGGGTGCATTGCCGGCGGGGACATGGTTCAGGCAAATGCGGAAAAGTTTCTGGTAGCGGAAAATGTAACGCCTGAATTGACGGACCGGATTCTGCATATGAAACAATTGTCGGCAGAGGAATTTGCCGAATTCAGCAAAAGTCCCGACTCCTATGTACGCCATCTGATTGCCCGCAACCCTTACATTCCGAAGGATCTGATGGCCCGGATGGCCGACGACGTCATTCGCGTGAAACGGGGCGTCGCATCCAATTGGTCGATTACACCGGAAATCATCGGCCAATACCTGAAGAATAAGAAATTATACTGGCATCTCGCTGAAAATCCGGGTGTCCCGGAACAGGTCCTTTTGACGATTTTTCACTCGGAGAATATGCAACAGCCCTATTTAAGCGCCTTTGCATGCAATCCGCGCTGTCCGCTCCCGATTCGAAACGCAATAATCGAATCCACAAATGATTTGGCAAAGCGATGCCTGATTCAGACGGATCAATGGAAAAAAGAGGGCGTGTTTGATAAATACCCGTTATTTATCAAGCCGTAATAGATAAAATCCCCGCAGTTTGTTTGGGGAAACTGACTGCGGGGGTATTATTGTGTCCGGGGGCTGCCGCAACGCGCTGCCGTCGACGCAAAACTCGCTTTGCTTGTTTTGCGCCGACAGCGCTTATGCGGAACGGATGTTCCAGTACGCCGCTTCGCGGCTACCGTTTCGCCCGTTGGAGACGGGCTTTTTAAAGTTGCCGCCTTCGGCGGGAGCTTTAAAAGCGTTTCGCCGCTGGATCACGACCCCACCATGGTGGGGCTATTGTGCCGCCTTCGGCGGTTTTTATTTTTTTTCGCCGAAGTAGGTTTGTTCCATCAGGATCTTTTCGATCAGCTTAATTTGAGTTTCCATCAGCGGAGCGGAGTACAGCGCACGCTTCCTTGCAATGCCCCCCTTCTCCATCGCTTCGCCCAACGCGCGGTTCGCGGCATACAGGTCGTCCAGCGTCTCACGCACATTGAAACGCCCGGGACTCGTCGGCAGCGGCGGCCAGCGCGAGTCGGAGACATACGCGCTCGTCACCGCCTTCCACGCCCGGTCGATCTCCGCCGTACGCCCGAGGATCTTCTCCAGCGTCACCACACCGTCGAAAACCGAACGGCACACCGGATCGAGAATCCTGGAATAACTGGTGTTCGCCCACGCCTTCGCCGTGCCGCCGTGCCATGCCGCGCCATTCTCGATGTTGTCGATCAAGTCGTTCGGAATCAATTCCTTCGCCGAATTGATCACCTCGGCCGGCGTCGAAAGATCGTAACCGATCTCCTTCGCCATGTCGAGCAATTCCTTGAAGCGAACCACGCTCTCGGGCTCCGGCTCGAAGAAACGCGCCTGGTTGAACTGCTTCACATAGAAATAAGCCGAAGAACCGATGTACTCGGCGTCTTCCGCATACGGCATGATGAATCCGCCGCTCTTCGCAATGCGCGGCTGCCACTTCTCGAACATCTCGCGGATCTCGCCCAGCGAAACCGGCGTCTCGCGCATCCCCTCCGTCGCACCCATCAGATACCAGAGCATCGGGTTCGCCATGCAGTCGGAACGGAAAATCATCTTCAACCCGTTCGGCGCAACCGAAGGATTGGTGAGGTAGCGCAGGAACTCCGGCTTGTCCTTGATGTATTCCTCGATCTTGAACAAATGATTCTTGTTGCTGTGCCCCTGGACGTCGTAGGACAAGCCCGTCGCTTCCCGGATTTCGGGGAAGGACAGCAGGAAACTGTCGGCATCCATCACCAGGCTCTTGAAACCGGCCTCCTTGTAGATTTCCGGCAGGAACGACGCCCAGCCGCATTCCGGGTTCCAGCCGGTCTCCGGGCGCACGCCCGTATATTTCTCCCACGCGTCAAGGCCGATTTTCAGGGTGTCCAGCCCGATTTCAGGCGGAATATTGGTCAGCATCACGTGGATGAAGGGGGAACCGACCGGCTCGATCTTTCCCTCTTTGATCAGCTGCCGCAACAGCGCGAGGACGCCGGGCGCTTCGTCGTGCATCACCTCCAGCGTGCGGCCGGAGGCTTCGAACGCGATCTTGTAATCGCCGCCGCGCACCAACTCGAACAGCGGACGGTAACAGTTCTCGCATACCCAGGCGCGGCGCTCCGGAGCAAGCTGCGAATACTGGATGTTGCCGTGGGGCATGAAAATGATCTTCGGGTTCGCCATAATGATTATCCTTTCAAAAAGTTGAGACTGCGTTTCAATCCATCTTCAATATCGCCCGGCAACTCATATTCGATCAGGGCCGGGCCGTCGTAGTCGCGCAACGCTTCCAGAAGCCGGGGCCAGTCGAGCCGCCCCTCTCCGCAACCGGCGGGGAAAACACCGCCTGGAACATCCTTGAAGTCCTTCAAGTGCACATATTTGATGTGCTTTTTGTAGCGTTCGAAATAACCCGCCGGGTCGTTCGCTCCGGCCGCCGCCAGGTTGGCGGGATCGTAGTTGAGGGCGACGCCGGTCTTGACGATTTCATCCAGCGTATCCACCCTTGTGGAGGTGCTGTTGAAATGAATGAGCGCATCCCCGTTCGCGGCCACGCCGCCGTGGGTCTCAACCGCAAGCGTCACGCCTTTCGACGCGCCGTAACAGGCGGCCTCGCGAAGACAGGCAAGCATGGTTTCAAGACGCGCGCCATACACCACGCTGTCGGAGCTGAAACCGGCGAAAATACGCAGCAGCTTCACCCCGGCGGCAGCGGCGATGTCGATCACCTTCTTCACCTTGACGAGCTGCTCCGCCGCGTCGTCGCCGGTGAAATCGTTGCCGGTACAGCCGCATTCGGGGCTGATCCCGGCCGCCTCGAACCAGGCGCGGGCCTGACGGATCCGTTCCGGGGTGGCGTCGAGCTGAAGAAAATCCTTGTCGTATCCGGCGATGCTGAGCTCGAGAAGGTCGAGCCCCATCCCTGCCGTGATGGCGAGTTGCCGTTCGAGCGGAGTTTCACGCAACCCCCAGGCGGCGTTGCCGAGCCTCATTTGCAATCCCTCCAGTCGAACAGAACCTTGAAGACGTTGGCGCCGTGTTTGCTCTGGTATTCGAACGCCTCTTGGCACTTGCCGGCGGGCCAGATTTCACAGGGCAGGTGTTCGGTCACGAACTTGCCTTCGCTGATCCACTGCAGCACTTGCGCCTTGCCCCGGAATTTGAGCGCGCAGCTCATGGTGATCGTGCAGTTGCGGGTGAACCAGCGGTGGTAATGGTCGAAGACCAGTTTTTCCGGGTAGTCGCCGTTGAGGTGGATGTGGCCGGGCTCGTCGTCGTCGCCCCAGCCGCCGCCTTTGATGTACTGCCAGAGAATGCCGGGAACCGCCGGATTGCCGGAGCATTCGATCACCTTGTCCGCCCCCTTGCCTCCGGTAAGCTCCATCACTTTGGCGACGCCGCCTTCGAAATCGAAGACATGGTCGCAATATTTTTCCGCAATCGCGCGGCGGAAGGGGTTCGGCTCGACGACCGCGACCCGGATTCCGGGGCAGAGGATCCCGAGGATCTGAACCGCGCTCAAGCCCACCATGCCGGCTCCGAACACCACGACGGTGTCGCCGGGGCGCAGATTGAAATATTCGATCCCTTTCAAAGGGACGCAGGCGAGATAGGCGAGCACAGCGTCCGCGTCGGAGACATTGTCCGGCACCTTGCAGAGGCCGTCGTTGCCGCCGGTGTTGGCGGAATCCTTGTGCACCAGGAGGGTGCCGCCACCCCAGGCGGAACAGGCGTCCTCATATTTGCGGCATTCGTTGATCATCACCCGATCGCCGCGCTTGAAGCCGGCGGCCCAGGAACCGGGTTCCTCAACCACACCCATGTTTTCGTAACCGGGAACCAGGGGATAATAGCACTGTTCCGGGTGCTGCATCCCGTGATAGGTTTTCATATCCGTGCCGGTGCTGATCGCGCTCATCAGGGTGCGGCAGACCACGGTGTCGGATTGTTTCGGAGTCAAGGTCACCTGACGGAACGCCGCTTCTCCGGGGCGTTCGATCACCGTCGAAAGAGTTTTTACAGCAGACATAGGAATCCTCCCGTTTTCATAAAAATACCATCGTTTGCGCCGGATGCAAGTCAAAATCAAAAAATAAATGGCTTTAGTATGGTTTTATTTATTTCCGGTTTGCTTCCTGCCGTTTCCGGACTAATGTAGGTATCAAACAATTGAGGAGTTTCTATGAACAGCCGATTCGATTCTCTTTTCGACCCGAAAATTTTCCAGTCCACCCGCGAATTCTACAACCGGTTCAAACGCTGGCAGGAGGTGTGCGACTACCGCCGGTTGACCCAGGAGACCGGGCATATCAAAAACCTGTTTTACGGGGACTCCATCACCGACGTGTGGCCGCTGCATGAATTCTTTCCCCGCAACGTCATCCTCAACCGCGGGATCGGCGGCGACAACATCCACGGGCTTTATATGCGGCTGGAACAGGACGTGTTCCCGTATACGCCGGAGAAGGTGTTCATCCTGATCGGAATCAACGGGATCGAGCAGGAGAAAAAAGCCATTCTCGAACGCACCCGCGCGGTGGTGGAGTTGATCCGCGAACGCGGCAGCCAGGTTTATCTCGGCAGCATCCTGCCGCTCCGCAACCCCGACAACTGGAACCGGTTCCAGTATCAGGAAAAGATCGTCGAAATCAATCTTGCGCAGCAGGAATGGTGCTGCAACAGCGGCAACTGCTCCGGTTTCCTCAACTTTCACGCCCTGCTCCGCGACGACGCGGGTGAATTGGGGGCCGACTACGCCCAGCCGGACGGCACGCACCTGACCTTCGCCGCCTACCGCAAAATGGCCGACCTGGTAAGGCCGCTGCTGGCATGAAGCTCACGCCTGAAATCCTTGCGCCCGAGTGGCTGGCGCGGTTCGAGAGCCGGATCGGCGAATGTTTTTCGACGGAGGATCAGGTTCGATTTGCGATCGGTCTTGCATTGGAGAATGTGGAGCAGGGAACCGGCGGTCCCTTCGGGGCGGCCATTTTTCATCTCGAAACCGGGGAACTGGCCGGGTTCGGGGTGAATCTGGTGACAAAAACGAATCAGTCGTTCGCCCACGCGGAGATGCTGGCAATCGCCAATGCGCAGCTCCGCACCGGGAAACGCGAACTGACGGAATATGCGTTGGTTTCCAGCTGCGAACCTTGCGCCATGTGCTTCGGCGGCACGCTGTGGAGCGGGGTGATGCGCCTCGTCTACGGCGCATCAGGGGCCATGCCGAAAAGGCTGGGTTTTTCGGAAGGCGACAAAGTGGAAGACTGGCAGGGATCCTTGAGAAAATACGGGATCGAAGTGATCGGCCCGATGCTGGAAGAGATGGCGGAAGAGCCTTTCAAACGCTACCGGGGCGAAATTTATTGAGCCGCCCGAATTCCCGGATAACTTTTTCCTTTTGAACTTGCAATCACACTCTTACCGGGTTATATTAAGCCATTTATGAGCAACCCATCCATCAAGGAGATGATAGAATGAAAGAAATGGAAATCCTGCACGACGGAGACGCCGATCTCTCCGTGCTGAACGGCAAGACCATCGCGATGATCGGTTACGGCGCCCAGGGCCGCGCTCAGGCGCTCTGTTTGCGTGACTCCGGCGTCAACGTCATCGTCGGCATCCGCCCGGGCAAATCCCAGGTCTCCGCCGAAGAAGACGGCTTCGAGACCCTCCCGGTCGCCAAGGCCGCCGAACGCGCCGACATCGTCCACATCCTGCTGCCGGACGAAATGCACGGCCCCGTGTACGACAAAGAGATCGCCCCGGCGATGAAGGCGGGCAAGACCCTCTCCTTCTCCCACGGCTTCTCCATCATCTTCAAGGAAATCGCCCCGCCCTCCGACGTGGACATCATCATGGTCGCCCCGAAGAGCCCCGGAACCGAAGTGCGCAAGTGCTTCGTCGCCGGTTTCGGCGTGCCCGGCTTGATCTCCGTCCACAAGAACGCCAGCGGCAAGGCGCGCGAAGTCGCGCTGGCCATGGCCAAGGCGGAAGGTCTCACCCGCGCCGGCGTGCTCGAGTGCACCTTCGCGCAGGAAACCTATGAAGACCTCTTCGGCGAACAGAACGTCCTTTGCGGCGGCATCGTCGACCTGATGAAGTACGGTTTCGAGACCCTGATCGAAGCGGGTTACCCCGATGAAATGGCCTACTTCGAGTGCATCCACGAAGCCAAGCTGATCGTGGACCTGATCTACGAAGGCGGCATCCAGAAGATGAACGCGGTCATCTCCAACACCGCCGAGTGGGGCGAATACGACAACGGCCCCTGGATCATCGATCCCTCGGTCAAGGTCCGCATGAAGGAGTCTCTCCGCCGCATCGAATCCGGCGAGTTCGCCAAAAAGTGGATCGCCGAAGCCCGCAACGGCTCCCCGACCCTCAAGGCGAAGCGCGAAGCGCTCGGCGCTCACCCGGCCGAAATCGTCGGCGCGCGCATCCGCAGCCTCTTCCAGAAGAAGTAAGCGCGGGAAATCGCATGATTTCAGGCGGAACAACCGTATCGACCGGTTGTTCCGCCTTTTTTACAACATGAGGAATAAGAGTATGGCTCAGGTATCGAAATTGGTGTGGCGCAACGCGGATGTGCCGGAAGAACTTTATGAGATGCTCGAAACGCTCGAAGAGGAGTATCCGGTTTCCAATTCCGGCCGGGGATTGAAACTCAAATTCAAACGCGTCAGGAGCGAAGGCTTTGTTTCCGGCGTCCGCCGTTCCCCCGGCGAAGTGCTGGTCGAATACAACAGTTTGACTTGCGCCGCGCGCGGCGTCGGGTCCGCGCTGGCCGGAATCGCCGATTGCGAGACCACCCCTTTCAAAACCCTCGGCATCATGCTCGACGTCTCCCGCAACATGGTGATGACCGTCGACCACCTCAAGATGTGGTTCCGCCGCCTGGCGCTCGCCGGCTGCAATCTGGTCATGCTCTACACCGAAGACACCTATGAACTGCCCGGCGAACCCTTCTTCGGCCACCTCCGCGGCGCTTACTCGATCGAAGAGATCAAGGAGCTCGATTATTACGCCCGAAAGCTCGGCATCGAAATGGTCGGCTGCATCCAGACCCTCGGCCACCTCGAGCAGATCCTGAAATGGGGCGCCTACGGCGCGATCAAGGATACCGCCAGCGTGGTCATGGTCGATGACCCCAAAACCTACGCCCTCGTCGAAAAGATGATCGCCTTCTGGGCGGAAGCGCTCGGCAGCCGCCGCATCCACATCGGCATGGACGAAACCCACGACCTCGGTCGCGGCTGGTTCCTGGATAAATTCGGCTACGAACGCGGATTCGACCTCTTCAACCGCCATATCGGCAAGGTCAACGACATCTGTAAAAAAGCGGGGCTTTCTCCGATGATCTGGTCGGACATGTATTTCCGCCTCAGCAATCCGGAGCAAACTTATTACAACACGGACAACCCGATTCCGAACGACGTCCGGAAAAAGATTCCGTCGAACGTCCAAATGGTCTATTGGGATTATTACCATGAAGAGGCCAAAGACTACGAGCGCATGATCAAGGCTCACCGCGATATCGGTTTCGAACCCGTGATGGGTTCCGGGATCTGGACCTGGACGCGCCTCTGGTACGATCATGAAAAGACGCGCAAGACGATCGTTCCCTGCATCACAAGCTGCCGGAAACTGAAGGTGTCGGAGCTCTTCTTCACCATGTGGGGCGACAACGGGGCGTACTGCAACTACGACTCCTCGCTGGCCGGAATCATCTACGCGGCCGACCTCGCCTACGGCGTTCCGCCGGAGGACGCCGAGAAACGCACCGCCAAACGCTTCGGGGCCATCTGCCAGAGCAGTTTCGAAGCCCACCTCACCGCAAGCGGCATCGAATGCCAGGACGAATTCCAGTCGAGCGCCTCCATGCTCCTCTGGGACGATCCCCTGCTCGGAATCGCCTTTGCCAATTCGCGGCGCAAAGATCCGGAATTCGACCTCAAACTGATCGACCGTTACGATGAGATGATCCAGCGCCTCCTGCCCTTTTACGAGGACAATTTCGCCGGGGATTTCAACTACATCGTCAACGTGCTTCAGCTGCTTTTGATGAAGCTTGAACTGCGCGGCGCGCTGGAAGCCGCCTACGACCTCGACGACCGGGTCGCCCTGCGGCAGA
>JAVBSA010000686.1:0-5927 GCA_031556915.1 Victivallis sp. | reverse complement strand
GAGGATCAGCCGGTAACCGGAAGCCGCCAGCGTATCGTGCACTCCCTCGAACACCGCCGACCAGAAGGGATGCAGAAAAGGCGCGGTAAAACCGGAATAAACCGCCTCGATCATCCGTGTCCGCAACGGTTCCTTCGACTTGATGATGCTGCCGGTGCGCCGTTTGCGTTCGATCTGCCCGCCCGCCACCAGCTGCCGGAGCGCTTTATCCACGGTTTTCACATTGACGTTGAACTCGGCGGCAAGCTGCGAGGCCGACGGGAGACGCTCGGTATAAAACCCTGTCCCGATCCGCTGCTTCAACTCACGCAATATAGATTCCTGACCATTGATTTCCATAAAAAACCGCTATTTCTTTTTTATTTTAACCATATCATATATACATGGATTTATCAAGGGTAAATGAAAAATATTTCAAAAAGAGTCAATTTGCCCCTTTGCACCCTTGACATGGGATGAAGATTGAAACATAATTAGATTAAACCATAATATAACCATACCGAAAAAAGAAAGGAACAGACAATGAAAAAATGGTTTACCTTGATAGAGCTCCTGGTCGTGATCGCGATCATAGCCATTCTGGCGTCGATGCTGCTGCCGGCGCTCAACCAGGCGCGGGAACGGGGGAAATCCATCAAATGCACCTCGAACCTGAAGCAGCTCGGAACTTTCATGATCATGTATGTCGGCAGCAACAACGATGTGATTCCGGCGGCGAACTGCAACATCAGTTTATCCGGCTACGCCGGGAAGTGGCAGGATGTGCTCATGACGCTTTACTCCCCCAACACGGCGGTGAAAAACAACTGCCACCTGGAAGGAGCGACGGGAAATATGATGCCGCTCGGTCCCTTCGCCTGCCCGTCGTCGGTGCGTTACGACCACCGGGCCTCTTCGCGCCACTACGGCATCAACAGCCCGATCAATGACGATAACGGCGGCCGCTCGTTCGCCTCCTCGCGAAGGGGCGATCTCGATATCAAGATCACCAAAATCCGGAAGCCCTCGCTCCGTGCCGCCATGTTCGACATCGATCTCTGGGGTACGGCGACCTCCTATCCCGATCCGCTCGGGTTCCGCCGTCTCGGAGCCTCCGACGCCATGGTCAGGTCCGAGGGCGGCAACCTTGGCGAATGGCGACACGGCAGCCGCGACGCCGCTAATATCAGTTTCGCCGACGGCCATGTGGAAACACTCAAATACACGGCGATTCCGGAAAAATATGTGGCAACGGAAGATGTCTATTTCTGGGGGACTCCAAGTCATGAATAAATATTTCACGCTCTCCCTTGCGATGTTCCTGGCCTGTTGCGCAAACGCGGCGGAATTATCCGGCCTCGACTGGAAAACAGGCCGGTTCGGCACGCTCAAAAACAATCATATCCAAGTCGCGGTTCCGGTCGGGGAAAAGGCGTCGACAACACTCCAATGCGCCGTCGCCCAGCTCGATCTCACCCCGTTTCAGGGAAAATCCATCGCGTTCACCATCCGCGCCCGGGCGAAGGAGGTGTCGAAACCGTCGCAGCTCTATTACGGAGTCAAGTTCATGCTCCGGTTCAGCGATGGCGGCACGATGCGCCACTGCAATATCAGCAACTGCAACGGAACCTTTGACTGGAAAGAGCTCTGTTTCATCGCGACGGTTCCCGAAGATGCCCGGAAAGGCGAACTCCTGCTCGGACTCCAGGAGAGTTCGGGCGAAGTCGAATTCAACATCGACAGCCTCGCCTGGCGGGAGATCTTTCCGCGCGTCAACGCCGATTACAAGGTCTCTTATCCGGAAAAAATCGCTGCAACCCCGCCTCTTCGCGGCGTGATGTCGCCTTACACGGTCACGGAAGAGGATCTGGCGACACTCAAAAAGTGGAACGTCAATCTGCTCCGCTTCCAGATCGTCCGCAACTGGCACAGGGCGGACACCGAACGCGACCTGCCGGAATACGACCGGTGGCTGGAGGGCAAGCTCAAGCACCTCGACTGGATTCTCTCCCGCGCGCCGAAATATGGAATCCGGGTGGTAATCGACATGCATACGCCGCCCGGCGGCCGCTATGCCGACCGGAACATGGCGATGTTTTATGAGGAAATCTATGCGAAGCACTTCATTGCCGTCTGGGAGAAAATGGCCGCCCGCTACAGGGAAAACCCCGCCGTCTGGGGCTATAACCTGATCAATGAGCCCATGCAATCGCTCCCCGCGCCCTATGATTACTGGAATCTTCAGCGCCTGGCGGCCGAGGCGGTCCGCAAAATCGATCCCGACACGCCGATCATCATCGAAAACAACTATCTGAACGGCGGCTCCTCCTTCTCCATCCTTTCCCCTCTGGCGATGGACAATGTGATTTATCAGGCGCACATGTATGAGCCGGGGTATTTCACGCACAGGATCCAGGACCGTTCCGAAGGGTATCCCGGAATGCTGAACGGCAAGCTCTGGAACAAGGAGGCGCTGCGCAATACCTTGCAGTCGGTGCGCGACTTCCAACTGCGCCATAACGCGCGGATTTACATCGGTGAATTTTCCACCCACGCCTGGACGAAGGGCGGAGCGCAATATCTGCAAGACCTGGTGGATATCTTCGAAGAGTACGGCTGGGACTGGAGTTATCATGCCTTCCGGGAAACCATCGGCTGGAGCCTGGAGCATGACGGGCCGAACCGGAAGGAACTGAAGCCGTCCAAGGATAACGACCGGCTGCGTGTGATGCTGGACGCTTTCTCTCGGAACCGGCAACAACCGGACAACCGCTTACCCTGATTCCGGCCATATTTGATCTGAAAAATGCGAAAAAAGCTAATTTTTTCTGTAGATGAACTTGTAAAGCGTGGAATCGGGTCTATATTGTATATCGTGTTTTCTGACGTCCCTATCGTCTAGAGGCCTAGGACACCGGGTTTTCATCCCGGCAACCGGGGTTCGAATCCCCGTGGGGATGCCATTTTTTGGCATACTTCTAAGCGGAACCATAACGGTTCCGCTTATTTTTTTGATTTTTCCCCAATCATGATGTATAGTTATTGAATGCATAAGAGTGAATTCCGTCCATCCGCCGTGCCTGCGAAGCCGGGGGTCTACGTTTATCGCGACCGCTTCGGCAAGGTGATCTATGTCGGGAAAGCGGCCAATTTGCGCAAACGCATGAGCTCCTATTTTCAACCCTCGCGCATGATGCGCGCCGACGCGAAGCTGCGCTCTCTCATCAACTCCATCGAAGATTGGAGTTTCGAGACCGTCAACAGCGAAAATGAAGCCCTGATCCTTGAATCCCGCCTCATCAAGGATTTTGCCCCCTATTACAATATCCTGATGCGTGACGACAAGCGTTATCTTCTGCTGAAAATCGATTGGACGGAGCGTTTTCCCACCCTCAAGCTGGCCCGGCTGAAGAAAAATGACGGCGCCCGGTATTTCGGCCCCTTTCCCAAAGGTGGGGCATTGCGCATGACGCTCGAATTCCTGCTCGCCCATTTCGGGTTGCGCGCCTGTAAAGACTCCGAGCCGAACGAGGAAGCCCGCAAACGCTGTCTCAAACGGATCGTCAAAGATTGCTGCGCCCCCTGCATCGGCGCGGTCGGTGAAGCCGAATACCGCGAACGCCTCGACCGCGCCATCGCCGTGTTGGAAGGCGATATCGCCCCCCTCACCGCAACCGTCAAGACACGGATGGCCGCCGCCGCCAACGAAGAACAATACGAGAAAGCCGCCCGGCTGCGGGACGTCCTCACCAACCTGGAAGAAGTGTTCGGCAAACGGAGCCGGATCTTCGCCCGCCCCGAACTCCCCGGCGGCGTCAGTCCCGGCCGGGAGGCCGTGGAAGCCCTCGGCAAAGCTCTCGGGCTCGCCGTGCCGCCCGCCCGCATCATCGGGTTCGATATCTCCAACATCCTCGGCAAACTCGCAGTCGCCAGTCTGGTCGCCTTCAAGGACGGCAGGCCGGATCGCGATAATTATCGCCGGTTCCGTATCAAAACCGTCCACCAGAGCGATGACTTCGCCATGATGCATGAAGTGTTGATCCGCCATTTCGGCCGGCTTCTCCGCGAACAACGCCCGCTCCCCGACCTCGTCATGGTCGACGGCGGCAAAGGGCAGCTCTCGGCCGCAATCGACGCGCTGGTTGAACTCGGTTGCCCCCCGCTTCCCATCATCGGTCTCGCCAAGCGTAATGAAGAAATTTTTCTGCCCGGCCGAAGCGAACCCGTTGTCCTCGAACGTCACGATCCTGCTTTGCGCATGCTCCAGGCCCTCCGGGACGAAGCGCACCGGTTCGCCATCACCTATCACCGCGAACTGCGGAATAAACTCATCGAGCAATCCAGACTCGACGAAATCCCGGGAGTCGGCCCCAAACGCAAAATCCAAATCCTTCGCGCTTTCGGCTCCCTCCGCAACCTGCGTAAAGCAACTCCCCTCGCCATCACCGCAAAAGTTCCGGGCATCAGCGAAGAAACCGCACGCCGTATTTGCGACAGTCTCCGTGGGACTTGAGGCAGGGCCTCAAGCTTCGAGGAGGAAGCGGAGCTCTTCGATGGTGAAGGCTCCGGCGGCACCTTCGGGGGAGTCGATGACGGAATCGAATATCTCCTGTTTCTTGCTTTGGAGAGCGAGGATTTTTTCTTCGATCGAATCTTTGACTACGAGTTTGAGACTGCTTACCGGGCGGGTCTGGCCGATCCGGTGCGTCCGGTCCGCCGCCTGGAGTTCGACTGCCGGATTCCACCATGGGTCGTAGATGATAACCGTGTCGGCGCTGGTCAGGTTCAGGCCGGTTCCGCCGGCTTTGAGGCTCAGCAGGAAGAGCGGAATATCGGGGTTTGTGTTGAAATTATCCACGCGCTGCTGACGGTTGCGGGTGGCGCCGTCGAGGTATTCGAATGGAATCTTTTCTTTTTCCAGCTCCGGAATCGCCAGGCTGAGAAGGCTGGTGAATTGGCTGAACAGTAAAACCTTGTGATTGCTGTCGAAATGTTCGTTCAGGAGTTCGAACAGCAATTCCATTTTGGCTGACGGGATTCCTTTGCCCGCGTCGTTCGGCAGCAGGGCCGGGTGGCAGCAGACCTGGCGCAGCCGCAGCAGGGTGCTGAAGATGGTGGCGTTGCTGCGGACATCGGCGGTCTTGCAATTTTTGAGCATGCTGCGCCCGTCTTCGAGGATGGAATCGTAAAGCGCGCGCTGGGCCGGTTCCATTTCGCAATAGATGGTGCGTTCGAGTTTAGGCGGCAGGTCGGAGGCGACTTCCGCTTTGGTGCGCCGTTTGACGAAGGGGCCGATTCGGGCGGCGAGGTCGCGCTGAAGCGCGGAGTCGTTCCTGATTTCGGCGTAATAACGGCGGAACGCGGGGAGGCTGCCGAGCATTCCGGGCTGGAGGAAGTCGAAGATGCTCCAGAGGTCTTCCGGGGAGTTTTCCAGCGGAGTGCCGGTCAGGACGAGCCGGTGCGCCGCGTCGATGCTCTTGCAGTTTTTGGCGTTGGAGGAGCCGGGATTCTTGATATGCTGTGCTTCGTCCAGCACGACGAAACTGAAGCTGTACCGTTTGAGTTTGTCGCCGGAGAGGCGCGCCGCCGCGTACGAGAGGATAACGAGGTCATATTTGGGCAGTTCCTGCCAGATGGTGCTCCGTTCGCCGCCGTCATGCGGCGCGGCCACCTTGAAATCGGGGACGAACTTCGATGCTTCGCGCGCCCAGTTGTCGATCAGCGAGGCGGGGCAGACGATCAGCGCCGGCGGCGAACTCTTCCGCTTGCGTGAAGCGAGGAGTGCGAGGAGCTGTACGGTTTTGCCGAGGCCCATCTCGTCGGCGAGAATCACGTTGTAGTTGCGGTCGGTCATGTATTGGAGAAAGCGTACCCCTTCTTCCTGATACTTGCGGAGCTCGCCGCGGAACCGGTATTCGGGCGCGGCGGAGACGGCGGCGGCGTAATCG
>JAVBSA010000364.1:0-14164 GCA_031556915.1 Victivallis sp. | reverse complement strand
TATACTACAGAAAGGCGCGGTTTGCAAAACGGACAAAACGGACAAAACGGACAAAACGGACAAAACGGACGAAACGGATGAAGTTTTATATATCACATGTATATCAAGTTTCGTTTTATTTTTTGTTTCGCACCGATCCGGCCTTGCTATTTGCGTCTGCCTGATCTATACTTTCCGTCATGAGAAGCAGCGACCTTGCCCTACAACTCAAAGGCGCCGTCGAAAACGGCCTCTACCGCCCGGGGGAACGCCTCCCCTCGGCGCGCGCCCTTGCCCACGCACACGGCGTGAGCTACCTCACCGCCAGCCGGGCGCTCGACCGCCTCGCGGAGGAAGGAATCATCCGCCGCGTCCCCCGCAGCGGCTCCTTCGTGACCGGCAAGCAAGGCACTTTTCATGTCGGATTCTCCGACGCGCACTTCAACAACCCGTCCCTCGATCTCGTCGCCGGTTACCTCCGCCAACAGATTCTCGAGGAATTCCGCAAACGCAATTGCAAAATCCGCATGCTCTCCCGCGAAGATTTCCGCGACCCGGAATGGCTGAGCGAACTCGACCTCATCCTCGTCGCCCACGGCATCGACGGAACCTTGCGCAAAGAATTGACCCGCCTCCCGGTTCCCATCGTGCTGTTCCGCTCGGAGCACATTCAAGATCTCCCGTTCCACCAGGTCACCATCGATCTCGATCCCGGATTCGCGGAACTCTTCCGGCAAGTCACACCGGAACGGTTCCCCCGGCTCTTCATCCTCACCGAAGGGCACGCCGCCTCCCATCTCCGGCGCGACGCCGCGCTCCGGCACGCACGGGAAGCCGGATTCCCCGACGACCGGATCGAATGCATCGACAACTCCGGCCCGGCCCAGTGGAAAGGACTCGCCGCCCGATGCCGCGGCACCCTTCTCTTCACCTGCGGCGATATGCTCGCCGCCGGCGTCATCGGCACCCTGCTCGCCGAAGGAATCGTTGTCGGCCGCGACGTCATGCTCGCCGGGTACGACAACCTCGAAAGCTGCGGATACCTCCCCTTCGGCAAACCTGTCATCAGCGCCGTCGGATACGACCGCAAAGAAGCCGCCGGAACCATCGCACGGCTCGCGGAACGGCTCCTGAAAGAACCGGATACGGCGAAATTCCGCAATATCATATCCATACCCACCCAATTCAAAAACAGGCAGACATTATGAACCGTGCAACCATCCCCCTCAACGGCATCTGGAACTTCCGCTTTTTCGAAGGAACCTTCCTCGAAGAAATCGACGAAAACACGGTCGCCTTCGACAGCTTCGCCTCCGTGCCCGGCAACTTCGACATCCTCCCGGAAACCTTGTGCAAACGCGGCTGCGGCGTCTATTCCCGCACCTTCACTCTCGAACATGAAATTTGCGCCATCCTCAAAGTCGACGGAATCAGCTTGCGCGGACGCTTCAAAATCGACGGCCGCGAAATCGGAGTCACACCCCTCCCCTACAGCGGCGTCACCTTCGAAACCGGCCGCCTCGCCGCCGGAACCCACACCCTTACCGCCGTGATCGACAACTACTTTTCCCCCGAGAAGATGAAGCTCTTTCTCCCCTTCTACGACTTTTACGCCTTCGGCGGATTCCATCGCGGCATCGAACTTGTAACCCTGCCGGAAGGCCCCGCCCTCGACCGGGTGCAAGTCCGCACCGCCGATTACCGGAACGGCAAAGTGACGCTCCGCGCCATCTTCCGCACCGGTTCCGCCCCCCTTGAAATCCGGTTCGACACCGAAAGCGCCTTCCACGCGATCGAAAACGGCGCGGAAGTCGCCGTACCCGGTTTCAAACTCTGGTCGCCCGAATCGCCCAATCTTCATTTTGTCGAAGTCAAAGCCGGCAGCGACCGCATCACCGAAACCTTCGGAATCCGCGAAGTCAAAGTCGGTCCCGACGGCCTCCGACTCAACGGCAAACCCGTCTATCTCAAAGGATTCAACCGCCACGAATCCCACCCCGCCGCCGGCAGCGCCACTACCGAATCCATGATGCTCAACGACCTTCAGAACCTCAAAGCCCTCAATTGCAACTTCGTCCGCGGCTGCCATTACCCCCAGAGCCAGACCTTCCTCGACCTCTGCGACAAAATGGGCTTTCTCGTCTGGGAAGAATCCCTCGGCTGGGGCAATACCCGCACCCAACTCGCCGACCCCGAATTCATGGCGCTCCAGGAAGAACAGACCCGCCTCATGGTGCGCAACAGCATCAACCACCCCTCGGTCGTCATCTGGGGGTTCCTCAACGAATTCGATTCCGCCTCGCAGGAAGGCAGAACCCTGTGCCAACAACTGATGGCGGCAATCCGCGAAGAAGACTCCAGCCGCCCCGGTACCTTCGCCTCAAACCACGCCACAACCGATCTCTGTTTCGACCTCGTCGACCTCATCGCCTTCAACACCTACCCCGGCTGGATCCAGGAGGAATATCGCGAAGATCCCCCCGAAGCCATCGGCCCCAACCTCGACGAAATCCTCGGCTATTGCCGAAAATTCAACAAACCCGTCATGGTAAGCGAAATGGGAACTTGCGCCCTCTACGGAGAACATGACCCCGCCGGCGCCCAGTGGACCGAAGAATTCCAGGCGCAATACCTCGACGAAGTCATCCGGCAAGTGAAAAAACGCCCCCTCTGCGGCATCACCATATGGCAGATGAACGACGCCAAAAGCTATCACCGCAAAGGCGCCAACATCCGCTGCAAACCCCTCGCGCTCAACCTGGCCGGAGTCTTCGACCCTTATCGCCGCCCCAAACTCGCGGCTCAAACAGTCAAACAGCTCTTCGAAGATCTCTGATTGTGAACGCTGGCGCGCATGCGAAGCGCCGGCCGGGAGCAAACGGTCAGGTCGGACATGTCGGACGGGGCTGACGGGTCCGACAAGCGGTCGGCTCAGACGCCAGGGCCTGTCGGACATGTCCGACATGTCCAATGCTCTTCACTTAACGGGAAATGCCATTTTTTTGACCACGAAACACCCGAAAAACACGAAAGGGGAGAGGGAAAAATTTCGTTTTGATTTTTTTTCGTGTATTTCGTGTGTTTCGTGGTCCTTTAAATGAAGAGTATTGGTCCGACATGTCCGACACGGGCTCAATTGGTCAGGGGCCTCCGCAAGCGCGTCAGCGTCAAATCAACGCAATTTGAGCGTGGCGAGGGCCAGGAGGGCGCAGATTCCGGAGAGGATCCAGAAGCGTACGACGATCTGGGTTTCCGTCCACCCCATCCGTTCGAAAGAGTGGTGGATGGGGGTACAGGGGAAAATGCGTTTGCCGGTCAGCTTGAAGTAGGGTACCTGGAGCATGACGGATCCGGCTTCCATGACGAAAACGCCGCCCACCAGGACGAGGAGGAGTTCCTGCCGCACCAGGACGGCGAGGAAACCGATTGCGCCGCCGAGGGCGAGGCTGCCGGTATCCCCCATGAACATCGAGGCGGGGTGGCAGTTGTGCCAGAGGAATCCGATGCATGCGCCGCAGAGCGCCAGTGCGAACACCATTGCTTCGCCCGCGCCGGAGATGAAGGGGATGCTCAGGTGGTCCGCGAAAACCGCGTGCCCCATCAGGTAGGCGAATGCCGCGTAGGTGAGCGAACAGAAGATGGTGCATCCGGTCGCCAGCCCGTCTTTGCCGTCGGTGAGGTTCACGGCGTTGGAGGTGAACATGACGGTGCCGACCGCCACGAGCGCCGTCCACGGCCAGCAGGTGACCAGCGGGGTTTTCAGGAACGGCACCATGAAGTCGCTCATATAGGGTGCGACTTCGGGGATCCGGAAGAGCCAGTAGACTCCGCCCGCCGCCACCAGGAACTGAAGCAGCAGCTTGTAGCGCCCCGGCAGGCCGTTGCGGTCTTTGTAGACGACCTTGCGGTAATCGTCATAGAAACCGATCAGGGCGAAGCAGAAGGTGCTGCCGGCCAGGAGGATCGAAATCGGATTGCTCATGACGTTCCAGAGCAGCGCCGAAAAGAGCACGCCGCCGATGAGGAGGAGCCCCCCCATGCAAGGGGTGCGGCTTTTTTCTTTGTCGATAAACTCCGCCGGCACCAGCCCTTCGAGCCGTTCGGCGGATTGCATATTGAGTTCGCGGAGTTTCCGCGCGGTGAATTTGCCGAGCAGCACCACCGTGAGAAACGCGGTGATGGCGGCGCCGCCGGCGCGAAACGTGACATATTCGAAAAGGCGGAACGGAAAGAATTCATTCCCCAGAAGAGTGAGTAAATACAGCATGGCAGATTCCCGGATTTTTGGTTTGCCATACTATAAATGAAGTCGCTGTTTTTTCCACCCGGAAACGGAAAAAAATCAATGTTTTTCGCGGTTGGCGATTCTGTGATGCCGGGCCGGCCGGCCGTCACATCGGTCGCCGGAAGCACAGTCGTCTTATGCCCCGTGATATGAGTCATTGCCCGCTTGACAGAGAGGGGAAATCAATGAAATAACCGATCCGGTTTCTTTTCCGTCGCCGCCGTTCTCAAAAAAAACGCGCGGCAGGCGTCAGCCGTGCCGCGCGGGTGTGGTTCCCGTTACTTCTTTTCCGGGAAGAAAAGAATCTTCTGCTGGTCGATCTCGACCTTCACCTTTTTCGCCTTCTCGAAGACTCCCTTGAGCAGCTCTTCTGCCAGCGGATCTTCGATGTAGCGTTCGACCGCGCGCCGCAGGGGGCGTGCGCCGAATTCCGGCTCGTATCCCCTGCTGATCAGGAACTCCTTGACTTCGTCGGAGATTTCGAGCGCCAGCTTGCGGCCGAGCAAACGCTCGCGCAGCTTATCGAGCTCGATATCGACGATCGAAAGCAAGTGTTCCTTGGTCAACTTGCCGAAGACGATGATGTCGTCCACCCGGTTGATGAATTCCGGCTTGAAGAACTTCTTGGCGATATTGAGGAGCTTTTCATCGTCGGAACGGTTTTCCGACGCCGTATCGCTGCCGAACCCGAGCGGAGCCGTGCCTTTGGCGAGCTGTTCCGCGCCCACGTTGCTGGTCATGATGATGATGGTGTTGCGGAAATCGATCCGGCGGCCGAGCGTGTCGGTGATCCGCCCCTCTTCGAGGATCTGCAACAGCATATGCATCACATCGGGGTGCGCTTTTTCGATCTCGTCGAAGAGCACCACCGAATAGGGCCTGCGCCGGACCCGTTCGGTCAGTTCCCCGCCTTCGCCGTGGCCGACGTAACCCGGGGGCGAGCCGATCAGGCGCGAAACGTTGAATTTCTCCATGTACTCGGACATGTCGACCTGGATGAGCGCCTCCTGGTCGCCGAACATGAATTCCGCCAGCGCCTTGGCCAGGAGCGTCTTGCCGACGCCGGTGGGCCCGAGGAAGATGAACGAACCGATCGGGCGCGCCGGGTTCTTGAGGTCGGCGCGGCTGCGGCGGAGCGCACGGGAGATGATTCCCACCGCGTCATCCTGGCCGATGATCGCTTTTTTCAGCTCCTGTTCCATGCGGAGGAGCTTCTTGCTTTCGCCTTCCTCCATCTGCTGAAGCGGCACGCCGGTCAGTTTGGCGACCACCGACGCGATGTCGGATTTGGCGATGACCGTCTTCTTTTTGGCGCACTCCTGGCGCCAGCGTTCATGGATCAGCTGCAATTCCTTTTTGAGTTCGCGTTCGCGGTCGCGCCACTTGGCGGCGGCTTCGAAGTTCTGCTCGACGATGGCGCCTTCCTTCTGGTTCTTCGCGTCTTCGATCTCCTGCTCGGCTTTGTTGGTGTCGGGCGGGGAACAGACGCTGCTGATGCGGGCGCGGGCGCCGGCTTCATCCATCACGTCGATGGCTTTATCGGGCAGGAACCGGCCGGAGATATAGCGGTCGGCGAGTTTCACCGCCGCCTCCAGCGAGCCTTTGCCGTATTCGACGTTGTGATGCTTTTCGTAGGTCTCCTTGAGGCCTTCGAGGATCTTGATGGAATCTTCCACGGTGGGGGGATTCACCAGGATCGGCTGGAACCGGCGTTCGAGCGCCGAATCCTTTTCGATTCCTTTGCGGTACTCGTCGAGCGTGGTTGCGCCGACGCACTGAAGCTCCCCGCGCGAAAGCGCCGGTTTGATGATGTTGGCCGCATCCATCGCGCCTTCGGCGCCGCCGGCGCCGACGATGGTGTGAAGTTCGTCGATGAAGAGGATCACCTTGCCGGAGTTCCTCACTTCGTCGATCACCGCCGTGATCCGCTCGTCGAACTGGCCGCGGTACTTGGTTCCGGCGACCATCAGCGGCAAATCGAGCGCATAGACGAATTTGTCGGCCAGGAGATCCGGCACTTTCCGCCCGACGATCGCCTGGGCGAGCCCTTCGAGGATCGCGGTCTTGCCGACGCCGGCCTCACCGATCAGGACCGGATTGTTCTTGGTCCGGCGGCAGAGCACCTGAATCACCCGCTCGATCTCTTCGTGGCGGCCGATCACGGGATCGAGCTCGCCTTTGGCGGCCAGTTCGGTCAGGTTCCGGCCGAAGGCGTTGAGCGCATTGAGCGTTTCAGGCCCGGCCGCCCCCTGGGAAGGGTTCCCGGCGGAAGGCGGAACGGCGGACGCGGCGGAATCCTCCGCCTCGTTGTTCTCGGGCAGATAGTCCGAATCGAGCGTCTTGATCACCGCCGTGCGGACTTCATCGAGATTGACGTTGAGGTTCAGCAAAATCCGCGCGGCGGCGCTCTCGCCTTCGCGCAGGAGCGCCAGCAGCAGATGTTCGGTGCCGACGAAATTGTAGTTCATCGCCTGCGCTTCGGTTGCGGCCAGCATCAGCACGCGCTTGAGGCGCGGGGTGAGCGGCAGCGGGCCGTCGGTCTGGGTGCTCCCGCCGATTCCGCAGGATTTTTCGACTTCCAGCCGGAGCTGGGCGAGGTTGAGGCCGAGTGATTTCAGAACATGAACCGCGACGCCCTCGTTGAGTGCGAGAACTCCGAGCAGCAGGTGTTCCGTTCCGATATAATCATGGTTGAACCGTTCCGCCTCCTGTTTGGCCAGAAGCAGAATCTGGCGGGCACGGGGGGTCAGGTTGCCGAAATGGCTGTTGTTGTCTTCGTGTGGCATATATACAAAAACCTCCTCTCTAAGGTTAGAATAATCCAATATAACCGGTTTTTTTTTAAAATCAACTTGAATCTCCGCTGAATTATTTTATACTATAGGGCATGAAGGAAAAAATTATTGTGGCGCTCTCCGGCGGGGTCGATTCCTCGGTGGCGGCGGCGCTGGCGCTGGAAGCCGGTTTCGAAGTCGTCGGGGTGACGCTGCGGCTCAAACACCCCGACCCGGCTTTTTCGTCGGCGCAGCTCTGCGCCTCCAAAAGCGATGAGGAGGCGATCGACCTCCTGGTCCGCAAACTCGGCATCGAACACCACTATCTCGAAGGGTTCGACCGCTTCAGGGAACAGGTGCTGCTCCCCGCCGCCAACGAATATGTTTCGGGGCGCACGCCGAATCCCTGCTGCAACTGCAATCTCCTGGTGAAATTCGGCATGCTGGTCGATTTCGCGGAGCAGATCGGCGCCGCGCAGGTGGTGACCGGCCACTATGCCCGGATCGCGGAGCAGAACAACGTTTTCTCTCTGCTGCGCGGCGACGACCCCAACAAGGATCAGAGTTATTTTCTCTACCGGCTGACGCAGCGGGAGTTGTCGCGCCTCCGTTTCCCGGTCGGCCAACTCCGCAAGGAGGAGGTGCGGCGCATCGCCGCCGGCCTGGGCCTCTCAACCGCGCAGAAAGCCGACAGCCAGGACGCCTGTTTTCAGGTGGAGGGCGAATGCTTCGGCGAAACGCTCCGCCGTCTGTGCAATCTCGAATCGAAAAAAGGCCGCTTTCTCTACCAAGGCAAGACGGTCGGCCGCCATAACGGAATCCATCTTTACACCATCGGCCAGCGCAAGGGGCTCGGCGTCGCACTCGGCGTGCCGGGGTATGTGAGCGCGATCGATCCCGAAAGCGGCGACATCACCCTTGACACGGAAGAGGAAAAACTGCTCTCTTGCTCGTTCGAAGTCCGGAATGTGAGCTGGCAATCGGGCTTTCCGCCGGAGGGCGACGAGCTTGAGGTTCAGATCCGCTACCGTTCGCGCAGCGTCCTTTGCCGGATCGGGCGGAACGGCGACCGCGTCACGGTTACCCCGGCCGTTCCGCTGCGGGCGGTGACGCCGGGCCAGGCGGCGGTCTTTTACCGGGGCGCGACGTTGCTTGGCGGGGGCTTGATATGCTGCTGAAAATCGTGGTGGTCGGCAAGCTCAAGGACCGTTCGCTTCAGGCGCGGTGCGACGAATTCGCCAAGTGGCTCACCCCCAACGCGAAGGTCGAAATCGTACAGCTCGCCGATTCCACGGTGGAAAAAGAGGGCCAGGCAATCCTGAAAACGCTGGAAAAAGAGCGGAACGGCAAGATTGTGGTGCTGACGGAAGAGGGGAAACTGTTTTCCAGCGAAAAATTCGCCGCGACGCTCGGCGCGTTCGACGCCAAAATCATCTTCGTGATCGGCGGCCCCTATGGAATCGCGCCCGAGGTCAAACAGCGGGCCGACTTGCTGTGGTCGCTCTCCCCCCTCACCTTCACCCATGAAATCGCCCGGCTGCTGCTGTTCGAGCAACTTTTCCGGGCGCTCAACATCCTCAACGGCGGGAGCTATCACAATCCGTAGCAGCTGCCGTGGGCGGCATAATATTCCGGTATGCGTTTGCACTGAGCAGAACATAAAAGCTCCAGCTTCCCAATGCAATCAGAATGGTTGTTGGTATAGTCAGCAGCATGAAGACAATTCCCACAACGGTAGCCGCCATGCTCCCTTTCATCGGGATCGCCACGGAAACAAAGATAACAAACAGCATCACGAGAAACAGACAAGCCAGAATGATAACCGCCACGTAAATAATCGGATAAACAAATCCCCGCTTTATCGCAGTCAGCGTTCTGCCGAGAAGTTCCCGGATGCCGGTCTCCGGATCGCTGTGCGCAACGGCCGCCAGAAGGTAGAACCAGAGATAAAAGCCGATGATTCCGATAATCAGTTGAACGGGAACCGTCACCAGAAACCACAAAGGGTTGATTCCCGGAATATAAGGAGCCACCTGAACCGGAGTCTGTATCAATGTGAGGGGCAGTTGGACCGTCAATACGCAGAGGGCAATTTGCCGGAGGTGCGGATTCGCCGCAGTGAATCCCCGCTTCAATCTGACGGGCAGTTCCGAATTGGTCTCCTTCAGCATCGCAATGATAAAGTAGGTGCCGGGAATCGCCATCAGAAGGCCCACCAGAGTAAAGATAAACATCTGCCCCACGCCGGGCTGGCTTCCGGGTTGCCTCTGGATTGACAGCATGGCAGGCAGACAGAGCAGGAATAGCGGAGTCATCAGCAACATAAGCAACAGAATATAGTTCATCAGTTTTTTGCGGATGAAAACCTGCTGCAACGACAATCCGGTAACCTGGAACGCGGAAAGAGGGTATTTGCTCATGCTTTTGACTCCGCCGGGGAAATGCCGGTTAAGCCTTCCCCTTGTTGCGATGGTTTATTTCTTCAGGTCGGCGGGAACCATTTTTTTCTTTTCGCCGATGGTGACGGCTTTCAGGTCGTTTTTCACGCTGTAAATGACGACCAGGTTTTTCCCGGCTCCGCGCAACGGGTCGGGTCCGAAGATTTCGTTGTCGACATTGATTTCATTGTTGTCATCCAAGGCTTTCCGCACTTTTTCGGTGACGTCGTTCCATTTGTCTTTGGCGCCGTAGTAAGCGCCGACGATTTTGAATTCTTCGGATTTGGCGGCGGCGGGCATGATGACGGCGAACCGGGCTTCTCCGAATTTCTCGGTCTTTTCCACGCCGTCGACGGTGTAGGTGAGCGTCAGTTGTTTGCCGGCGCCCTTGGCGGGGTCGACGCCCATGGTTCCGTTATCGACTCTGACCATCAGGAAGACGCCGGGAGCTCCGCTCATTTTCTGCTGTACGGTCTCGGTGACGTCGGCGGTTTTGTCGCCGGCGCCATAGACGGCTTTCACCAGCTTGATTTCAGCGGCTGAGAGGGCGGCGCCACAGGCGACGGCAACGGCGATACAGGCAAACTTGGTGAATTTCATGATTTTTTCCTTTTTTTTAGGGGTTGAAAAAAATATAGCATTGTTCAGCGGAATGTCAATCGGAAGCAGCCTGCTTCTCAAGCGCGGCGCGGCAGTTGTCAATGGAGAAACCGCGCGATACTAAAAAACGAAACGCCTTTTCGCGTTTTTTGCGGGGATCGGTTTCGTTGGCGAGAAGCCGGAGCTTATAGGCCAGCGCCTCGCAGGCGCGTTCGAGTTCCCCCTCCGCAGCAAGTTCGAGGGGGGCTTCCTGAAGGTCTTTCGGGATTCCGCGCTTGTAGAGGGCCATTTTGATGCGCCGTTCGCCGAGGCCGCGCCCGGCGAGAGCGTCGGTGTAATCGCCGGCAAACTGCTCGTCGTTCACATACCCCCGGCGGCGGCATTCCGCCACGGCGTCGCGGGCTTCGGGGTACGGATATTCCGCCGCCCGGAGCTTGGTCAGCAATTCACGTTCGGATAAAGCGCGGCGCGACAACAGCCGCATCGCCTTATCCAACGCGCTCTTCTTCGGTTTCTCCGTCATTCTTCCTCACGATATAATATCTGCCCAGCCAATCGCAAAACAGCAACCGATAAAGCAGCATCGCCCCCACCCCGGCCAACCACCAATGTCCGCCGAATCCGCTTATGATAACAAGCAGAAGCAATTCCGGAAACATCAAAAGATTCGCCAGAGTGGAACCGAACGACGGATGCAGATTGGCGACTCCCCAGACCAGGATCATGCCGATGGCCGCCATCCAACGTTTCAGGGCCGGCATCGGCTTTCCTTTCCGCACCCTGCAACCGCAACAGAACAGGACGGCGGGAACCAGGAGCATTCCAGCGACGATTGCAACCGCCCACGGCATCTGTTTCGCCGCAGGCATAGCGAACAACGGAGGCTGACTGTAGCACGCCGAAGCACTTCCGCACAGCAGGAACACGCCGATGGCCGTCAAAATTGATTTCATTGCTCCCCCGCATCCTCTCCGGTTTTCACCACATGGTATCTCCCCAGCCAGATACAAAATAACAGACAATAAAGCAAGGCGGCTATCAACGCCAACAACGCTGCGATCAGCCCGAAATCCATCAGCGTCAACAGGACAATGAGCGGAGGAAGCATCAGAAGATTCGCCAAAGTGGAACCGAACGAAGGAACCGTATTGATGAGCATCCAGCCGACAACCATACCGATGGCCAACATCACGCACTTTCCGCCCCGCATCGGCTCTGCTTTCCGGATCCTGTAACCTTGAAAAAACAGGACGACCGGAGTGAGGAACATGCCGGCAATGATCGCAACGGCCCACGGCATCTGATGCGCCGACGGCATGGCGAGCCACGCCGGTTGCCCGCAGTAAGAACACGCCGAAGCACTTCCGCACAGCAGGAACACGCCGATGACCGTCAGGATTGATTTCACCAGTACCTCGCGGTAAAAACGGGAACCAACGGAACGAACATCTTGCCGGGATAGCGGGGAGAAACGACGACATCGATCGCTTCTCCCTTCTCTTTTCGCTCCAGAAGCGACTCGGTCATGTAACCGGGAACCAGCGCTTCCACCACCTCTCCGTCGCACCGCGCGAAAAGATTATAATAATTGATGCCGTGTTTCCGGCAGCGGGCGGGAGTCACCCGCAGAATTTTCGCTTCTTTCAAATCGCCATGCCTTAAAATTCCCTCGTGAATCCCCTTGCGGTGGAATCCGGCGATCAGCAGGACGATCCCGAACAGCGGCATCAGGAAAAAGGCAGTGAAGGCGGCTACCGGGATCTCCGGGCGCAGATACGCCAACACCAGCGCGCCGGCCGTGAGCGGAATTCCGACGAAAACGAGCACCATCCCCGCGATCATCAAAGCGGGCAGCGTCTGCAAAGCAGGCGGAACTTTACCGCGCGGCGCTGCCAATGCAAGATAGTCTTCAATGGCAGACCGAACCTCGCTTGCGTTGACGTCGCTCCAATCGGGAACATATTTCAGCATTTTCTTTCCTTTCCTAAAAATGCGTCGAATGTGCGGTCGGTCTCTTCCTCCAGATCCCGTTCCGCCAACAATGAGGCTTCCGCGAGGATCGACTCGATGGGGAGCTCCGAATCGTCGGTCTCGAAACCGATCCGCTCGAATCCGGCCTGACGGAGATAAGGCAGGAGATCGAGCGTCCCGAGCGAGACGTAGAACCCGTGCTTTCGCAGCTGTTCCAGCGCTTCCGGCTTGCCCCGGAATCCGTGAAACAGCTTGTTGCCGGGAAAGTTCCGAACCGCATGCAGCAGCTCCGGAAGCGCCCGGACGCAATGGAACACCACCGGTTTCCCCAATTCCCGCGCCAGTTTCAGAACTTCCGCGAGGTACGCCTGCTGAACTTCCAGCGAAGGACCGCGCAGCCGGTCGAGTCCCGCCTCCCCCAAAGCCGCCGCCCGTTCCGCGGCGGCAAAAAATTCCGCGCCCAACGGCTCCAATTTCTCCGGCAGACGCCAGGGGTGCAATTCGAGCGAGGCAAGCGGATACTCCCCGATCCGCTCCGGCGGCAGGGAGACCAGCGCCCGGGCCGCCGATTTGGGTTTGTGCGTATGAAAGTCGCTCGCCATTTACAGGGGCGGTTTGAGTTTGTCCGCGAGGCCGGGGCGGAGCGCCAGCTGCGCGTGGCAGATGGCAAGCGCGATCGCGTCGGTGGCGTCCAGCGGGATGCGTTCGATGGCGATTCCGGTTTCGGCGGAGACCAGCATCGCCACCTGCTCCTTGGTCGCCTTGCCGCTCCCCACCGCCGAACGTTTGGCGACGCTGGGGGCGTAGGCGTAGGCGGCGACTCCCGCTTCGGCGAGCGCGGTCAGAATCGCTCCGCGCGCCATCCCGAGAATGATCGCGGTCGAAGCGTTCCTGCCCACGAACGGCTCTTCGAGCGAAGCGCAGTCGGGCGAAAAAGCCTTGATCAGCTCCCGGATTCCGCCGGCCAGACGCCGGACGCATTCGGAGTGGGGAAGTCGCTGGGCGTTGGCGATAATTCCGCAATCGAGAATTTCAAAGGCCGAAACCGAGTCCGTGCGGATCACGCCGTAGCCGGTGGTGCGGATTGCGGGGTCGATGCCGAGAATAATCATGATTTGAGTTTCCAGAAGGTGAACCCGGCGGGCGCTTCGAATCCCAGTTCGCGGTAGAAGTGCTCCGTGCCGGGTTCGCCGACCAGCGCGATCCAATCCACGCCGCGCGAACGAAGTTCTCCGATGATGGTCTTCACGATTCCGCCGCCGACGCCGTGTTTGCGGTAATCGGGCGAGACCGCGATATCCTGGATATAGGCGTCCGACACATTATCCGAGAGCGCGCGCCCCATCCCGATCAGAACACCGTCGCAGTAGGCTCCCACGGCGACGGCTGCGTTGAGCATTCCGTGCGCGATGAAACCGGCCGGATCCTCCGGCCCGATCCAGCCGATCGAGCGGTAAAGGTGCTCCATCGCCTTTAAATCTTCCTCGGGGATTTCGGTCAGGATGCGGTACTCGATGGACATGATTCCTCCAATTTCGCCGCCACGTCCGCGGCGACCGTTTCGGGGTCGAGCCGGTGACACCCCGGCTGCGGTTCCGGGCAGTTCCGTTTCATGCATTTTACGCACGCCATATTGAGCTGATACACTTTGCTGTCTTTGCCGTAAGGCCCGGTCTTCACCGGGTCGGTGGGACCGAAAAAGGCAAACACGGGCACATGCAGCGCGGCAGCGGCGTGCATCGGCCCGGAATCGTTGCAGACGACCGCTTTGGCGGAACGCAACAACTCCATCATCATCCCGAGCGTGGTTGAACCGGCCAGGGGATGAAGCGGAAAATCGGGGCCGAGCAGCTCCCGGATCTCCTCCTCGCACTTCACCTCGGCGGCGGAACCGACCGTGACGAAAACCGCTTCGGGCCGTTTTTCGCGGATGCGGCGCATCACTTCGGCAAAGAGCGCGGGCGGAAACTCCTTGGTCTTCCAGCGCGCGCCCGGCAGCACGACAACGAGCTCCCGCGCCTTTGTCTTCAACGCAAGGGCGACCCGGTCCGCATGGTGTTTCCGGCAGCGCAAGTCGGGAGCGGGAACCGCGTTCTCCTCCCCGAGCCAGGCGTTGA
>JAVBSA010000256.1:0-4528 GCA_031556915.1 Victivallis sp. | reverse complement strand
GAAACTTAATTCTGCCGTGACCGCTTCGGGGCTTTTGTTGACCAGCATCACCCCCGCATGAGATTCGTTGCGGAACCCGAGGCACTCCACCAGGTTCGAGGTCGAACCGCCTTTGTAATAGCTTCCCCGAAGATAACGGTTGCCGAGGGCGAACACCGCCGCCGCCGGACGGGGCGCGCTCTCCCTGGAAAACAATCCGAAGGTTCCGCCGCTGCGGGAGTGCCAGGTCTGGGCGATTTCCACATCCGAAACAATCAGGTGATAAAGCACCGAAGCGAACCAGGCCGCGCCGATCTGGTTTGCCTGACGCGGATCATGCGGATTCCAGTTGAAATTGATGTTGTACTCGGTCAGGGCGAGTTCGATTTTTTTGCCGGGCGTGATCTCTTCCGCCATGGCGCGGATGGCGCGGGCGTCCTGTCCGAAAGTGGCGGCGCCTTCCATGATGTATGCGGTCGGAGTTTTCACCGAGCCGGTGAGATATTTGTGATAACTGATGAAATCGGTCTGGGCATGGCAATGCCGGTAGAAGTCGCGGAGTGCACCGACCGTAGGCCAGCAGGGAGCATAGCCGCCGATTTTGATCGAGGGATCGACGGCACGCATGGCTGCTGCGGCCTCGTTGTACATCTTCCATAGCGAGCGGTCTTCCTCGATCCGCTTGAAATAGACCTCGTTGTAAATTTCCCAATAACGCAGGTTCAGCCGCCGTTTGACGTTGAGTTCCCGCACCAGGTCGGCGCACAGGGCGGCGAACAGCTTCCGCCCTGCGGGAGTCTTGGGATCGACATATGGGGGAATCGAGTTGAAACAGATCATGACATTCCATTCCGGATCGGCCTTTTTTAGCTTTTCCACGGTTGAAACGAGCTTGTCATATTGCGGATTTTTCAATTGTTCCGGGTAAACCTTTTCCAGGCTCCAGCCGGAGTGGAAGCGGAACAGCCGGCAACCGACCGACTTCATCTTTTCCAGATATTCCCCGAACTCCGGTTTATTGGAACTGAGGACATCGGTTTCATTGGTGCTGAACACATAAGGGTGGATCTTTCCGCCTCTTCCCAGAAAGTTGACGTTGACTCCCGCGCGTTCGGCGGCGGTTTCTTTTTGCTCCGCCGGCAGGACAAAACCGTCAAGCAAAGAGACGCCGAGGAGAATCTGCGAAGATTCGGCGGTCACGTTCAACGGAATGAGCTTGTTTTCTTCCCTGGAAACCGTCATCCTGATATTGGAGAAGACCAGCGAGGCGATTTCTTTGGCGGGATGCGGATTCCGCCAGGGGAAGACGGTCAGGTGAAACTCCGCTTGTCCGGACGAGAATGTTCCCGCGTAAAACGCATTTTTCGGCCGATAATTGCGGAGGCTGCCGCAAAGCTCGAACTCCTCGCGGAGCGGTACGCGTTCCTCCGCCCCATCCGCGTACCGAATCAGAAAGTGAGCCATCTCCTGGCCGACGTCCCCCTGCCAGTATTCGGTGAGCAGAAAAACGATTCCGGCGCCTTTGGCGTTGACGGGAACGGTGACGGAATCGGGCAGCTCGGGATAGGTCTGACAACGCAGGGGAACCATGACGTCCGGGCGGAACTCAAGCCCGAAGGGGGCGGAAGCGAGTTTCGCCCGGTACTCCTTCCCGAAAAAGTCGAAGACCGGGTAATCGGCGGGTTTGACGGCGGTATTTCCGGCGAGTGTCAGGGGGCGGGCGGTTCCGGTTACGCGAAACAGGTTCTCCTCCTTGTCTTTTGCGGCATCGAGAACCGTTACTTTGATCTCCCGCTCCTCGCTCTTTCCGCCGGCGGAAACGGTGACAGGGAAGCGCTGTTCGCCGACCGAAGAGGCGTTGAAGGTCAGTTCGAAAGCGTTTGCGGCGCGTCCGTCTTCGGGCGGCTTGAAGTTCCCGGCGGCGGCCGGAACCAGGAGAATTTGTTCCACCCGGGTGTAAGGCGCTTTTTCTGCCATCAGATCCATCCGGTCGCCGATTTTGGTGTGATCGTAACTGCCGAGGCTGATCCAGCGGAAGGTTTCGCTTTTGCCGTAGCTCCATTTGATCTCTTTTTCCGGACGGCGGAGACAGAATGCGCCGCCCGCCGCCCGTACCCAGACCGTGTAGATCCCCCCGTCTTTCGGAAACGGAACCGAAAGCAGCGTGTGATAATTGCTTTTGGCGGTCACGGTGCCGTCTTTTTCAATGGCGGAGAATTTACCGGCATAGTCTTTTGCCGCGAAGGAGAGGATCCCCGGGGGCTCCTGGCGGCTCTCCCCGTTGAAGGAGTAGCGGACCGCCTCGCCCACCGGGGCTTTGGCTGTGACGGTGAGCCGGAAAAGCTCGCCGGGCCGGATTTCCGCCGGATAATCCAGCTTTTCAATGAGGGGAGCCGCGCCGAGCGCCAGCGCGCCGAGCGCCAATGCGGCGGTCATGATTCGTTTCATGGGAAACCTTTCAGGGCATGGTGAGATTCAGGGAGAGGTTGCTTTCGTAAAGCCCCCCCGAGAAGGTATAAAAGAAGCCGGCGTAACCGGAAGCCATCGTTTTGACCGGACTGTTCTTGGAATTCGACCAGCCGAGCAGTTGATGAAACTGGAACGACGCCACATGTCCATCCATCATCCATAGATTGGTCCGTCCGCTGTGCCAGTAGATCGGAACCGAACGGCCGGTAACGTAATTGCCATAACTCATGCGGTAGTCCGGAGAGCTGTTGGAAACGGATACGCTGGCGCCATCTCCACCCAGAAACAGCTCGGAAGGTTTGAGGACGCGATAATTTTTCCCTTTGAAATCCACGACGGAGTTGCCGCCGTCCCGCAATACCGCGGCGTATGAACTGACGCTGCTGTCCGGCTTGAATCCCGGCAATTTGACTGAATTCGGGCAATAGAGCACTTTGCGGTCGCTGCCGGCGGTGATATAGTTCATCCTGACCAGCTGACTGCTCCAGACGGGATTATTGTCGCTGCTCTGGAGCTCGCGGCAATAGAGCATATCATTGTGGTCGTTCATATACATCCGCATGCCGTAAAAGCATTGCTTCTGGTTGCTGACGCAGGTGGAAGTGCGCGCCTTTTCCCGTGCCTGATTCAGCGCGGGCAGCAGCATCGAGGCCAGAATGGCGATGATCGCAATCACAACCAGAAGTTCTATCAAGGTAAATGTTCTTCTCATTATCTATCTCCCGAGGTTTTACGTGTTACTGCTAATTATACTTGATTTGGATGCAATATGCAATATATTAAGATGGAATTCAAGTATATTGTTTTCACAGGAGCTATGATGAAGAACGTTCTGTGTGCGCTGATGGAGCCGAATGAATACCTGTTGAAACGAATTCATGAATTCGGCCGTGAGCATGATTGGCAAATCGAGCGGTGCGGCCGGGCCGTTCCGCGCGGTTGGGCGGGCGACGGCATCATCTCCGATTACCTGGAACTGGACGACTTCGCGCCGCTCGACCGTTTCGAGCGGATTCCGACCGTGTCGCGGCTGTTGCCGCCGCGCGGCAACATCCGCACCATCCGGCCGGACACTGTGAAGATCGCCGGAATGATCGCTGATTACTTCACGGGGAAAGGATTTTCCCGTTTCGCCACGGTCGCGGGAAAAATTTTTCAGGAAGATATCGACGGGGTTCCGCGCGATGTGCTGAAAGCGCTTGAATGCGAGTTGCAATCGCGCGGTTTCCGGTTGGAGTGCTTGTTGTGGGAGAAGGAATCGCCGGACGGCGATTACCGCAAACAGCAGCGAAAGCTGCGCTCCTTTTTCCGCAAACTGGAAAAGCCGTTTGCGCTCATTTTACCGAGCAGCGCCAATCTTCCCCTGGTTTACCGGACGGCGGAAGCGATGAAATTGCGGGTGCCGGAGGAGATGGCATTGCTCTCCAACACCGACGATTGGAGTGTTACGGAGAATGCGTTTGTGCCGACTTCGTACATCAGCGGGGAGTTCCCGATGCTTGGCGGGATGTTGGCGGAGTTATTAGACCGCATGATGCGTCAGGAGAGGCTTCCGGAGGCGCCGGTTTTCATGACGCCTTCGAGTATTGTGTCCCGTCGCAGTACGGATACGCTGGCGGTATCGGACATTCGTTTGGCGAAGGCGGTCAGTTTCTTTTTGCAGAACTACATGAATCTGATCAGTGTGGAGGATGCGGCTCGGGAGGCGGGGATTTCGCACAACTTATTGATTCGTCTTTTTCGCCAGCAATTCGGCAAGAGTCCGCTACGTTTTCTGCAGGAGACGCGTTTCAATCAGATTCGTCATCTGTTGGATTCGACGGTGCTTTCGCTTGGGGAGATTGCGTCGAAGACGGGGTATGGGTCGGACATGGCGTTGTCGCTGGCGTTCAAGCGTGAGACGGGCGGGACGCCGGGGGCATACCGGGAGTCGAGGAGGCACATGGAGTAGGGGAGGCGGAGCCGACCGGGTCCAGGGCCTTTCGGCCCTGGTGCGGATTCCAAAGGGCGCATAGCCCTTTGGCGGAGTTTGAGGCGGAGCCTCAAGTTTTCTCGCGCGCCGGTGACGCTGAAAAAGGAA
>JAVBSA010000031.1:0-10239 GCA_031556915.1 Victivallis sp. | reverse complement strand
ATCGAAAACTCCTTGACTTTTATTTTACGGAAGTGTATGTTCCTATGTGCATTGTTTTAGAATATCATGTTCCCCCTTCATTGTCAAGGAACCAAAAGCGAATGAAATGGCGAATCATCCATTGGGGCAGCATTCCGGTCTCGCTCGTCCTCTTCGTTACCGGCCTGGTTTTTCGGGAGCATTTCTGGAGTTTTCTGACCGCCTCCCTCCTGTTCGACGCCGTCTATATTCTCACCCGGAAACAGATGATCCGTGAATCCATCGCGGCCCAGCGGAACAAGATGCGCAACATCGTGCGGAGATCCAACCTCAATTACCGCCTGGTCGACGCGGCGGATTATCCGCGGGATTACGTGGCCGATTTCGACGAAGCCCAGCAGGAGCTGGAGAAAATCGGTTTCCGGGCCAAGGGGGATCTGGTCTATTTCGTCATCGATGAGTTCCGCCTGTTGGCGGGAAAATCCTTTATCCGTGCTATGAGCAATTCGGCGGGGACCATCTGGGCGGTCATTTTCCGGTTGAATCCCCCCTGGTATACGCGGTTCGTTTTCCGGCTGCTCGGAATGGGCAAGGGGCTCCAATGTTTCAGCAGCGTAAACATCGCCTTCGACGACGGCCGCTCCATCGAAATCATCAACCTCGAATTGAAACTGGTCGAACGGCTGCCGCCGAGCCTTCTCAAGATCCAGCTCCCCGGCGCTTCCCCCTGGGAAATGATGCAGCGCCTGGCCGAGGAACGGATCAAATACGAGAGCGCACACCCCGGCATCAAAGCGCTCGCCCTGCCGACGCTGAACAAATGCTACGCCGAAATACGCCGCACGGAGCTGGCCACCGCCACATACCAGCTGCATCAATCGACTCCCACCCTCGAAGAGATGCTGAAGCACGGGTTCAGCCGGGAAGAGGCGGAACAGTACCTCGTTCTCTATCGCGAAGTGATCCGTTCCGAGCCGCCGGAGCCTTAAAAAATTATCGGCGAAAACTCGACTTTTCCGGTGTGGCATGCTATATTAAGCAAATTAATGCAACCCGGAAAGCCGTCATGATGCTCAATCCACACATCGCCAACGCATACAAAGTCCTCTCCGGCGGCGAACTCACGCGCGACGAAGCACTCGCCCTCATCGCCGTCGAAGGCGACGACATCCTCGACCTCATTTCGCTCGCCAATAAAGTGCGCCGCAAATTCGCCGGCGAAATCAAACCCTGTTCCATCATCAACGCAAAATCAGGCGTTTGCGCCCAGAATTGCCGCTTCTGCGCCCAGAGCGCACACCATAATACCGGAATCGACACCTACGACCTCCTGCCCGCCCCCGAGGTCCTCAAAGCCGCACGCGAAGTATACAATTCCGGGGTACGCGCCTTCGGCTACGTCACCAGCGGGTACGGCTACCTCACGCCGACCCCGGAGTTCCACAAAATCCTCGACACCCTCGACCTCCTCCACCGGGAACTGCCGGAACTCAAAATCTGCGTCTCCATCGGCATCCTCTCGCGCGAAACGGCAAAACTGCTCGCCGAACATCACGCCTGGCGATACAATATGAACCTTCAGACCAACCCGGCGCGATACGCGGAGCTCATCGCCGATACCCACACCGTCGAAGATAAAATCCAGACCATCAAGTATCTTCAGGAATTCGGCGTAACGAATTGCACCGGCGGCATCTTCGGCCTCGGCGAAACCCCGGCCGACCGTGTCGACATGGCCTTCGCCGTCAAAGACCTCAAGGTGGAAGGGTGCCCCTTGAATATCCTGCTGCCCATCCCCGGCACCCCGCTCGAAGCGCGCCCCATTCTCTCCCCCGCCGAAGCGGCCAAAGCGTTCGCCGTCTTCCGCCTCATCAACCCCGGTATGATGATCAAATTCGCCGCGGGCCGCGAAACCGTGATGAAAGATTTTCAGGGCCTCCTGATGCTCGCCGGGCTCAACAGCATGATTACGGGCGGCTACCTCACCACTCGCGGCCGGAGCGTCGAAGACGACGCCGGTTTCATCCGGCAACTCAACGAGTTCTGATCGTATGGACTTCTTAAACGAGTTACAGGCGGAAACGGAAAAGCTCCGGGAATCGGGGCGGATCCGGTCGCTTCGCGAAATCGAACCGCTCGGCCGCGGCCTCTGCCGCTTTCAAGGCAGAACCTATCACAACTTTTCCGGCAACGATTACCTCGGCCTCGCCGCCGATTCCGCATTGCGGAAACTCTTTTTTGCGCAATATCCCGACGCCGCCACCCCGGAACTGGCGCTCTCCGCCGCATCCAGCCGCCTTCTCACCGGGAATACCCCGGCTTACGTGCGGCTCGAAGAAAAACTGTCGCGCATGTATCACAACCGGGCCGCCCTCGTCTTCAACAGCGGTTACCACGCCAACATCGGCATCCTGCCCGCACTGGCGAAAAGCGGCGACCTCATCCTCTCCGACAAACTCAACCACGCGAGCATCATCGACGGGCTCCGCCTCGGCGACGCCGAATTCAAGCGCTACCCCCATCTCGACTATGAGCACCTGGAAAAGCTTCTCAAAGAGAAGCGCGCCGCTTACAAGCGCGTCTTTCTCGTCACCGAATCCATCTTCAGCATGGACGGCGACGAAGCCGATCTCGCCCGTTTCGTCGAGCTCAAACGGAAGTATGACTGCATCCTGCTGGTGGATGAAGCCCACTCGGTCGGCGTGCGCGGCCCCGCCGGAGCCGGACTCGCGGCCGAACAGGGCGTGGCCGGCGACATCGATGTCCTCATTGGAACCTTCGGCAAAGCCTTCGGCTCCGCCGGAGCCTACGCCATCACGGCTCCCGAAGTCAAACAGTATCTCGTCGACCATATGCGCCCCCTCATTTTCACCACCGGCCTGCCGCCCGCCGTGCTCAATTGGAGCAGTTTCACGCTCGACCGCGCCGCCGGCATGGATTCCGAACGAGCCAAGCTCCGCCGGATGGCCGACACCATGCGCGCGGCTTTCGGCGAACATACCGTGCCCGGCGTCTCCCAGATTATCCCCTATCTCGTCGGAGCGGATCAAGCGGCGCTCGACCGCGCGGCGGAATTCCAGGCGCGCGGAATTCTCGTCTTCGCCATCCGCCCCCCCACCGTTCCCCCGGGAACGGCACGGCTGCGGTTCTCGCTCACTGCGGCGGCCGATGAAACGATTCTGAAGGAGCTCCTGTGAAGCACCGCTTTCTCCATCGGAACAACAGTTCGAAATGCCTCGTTTTTTTTAACGGCTGGGGAATGGATGACAACCTCTTCGCCGGCTGGGAGCCGGGCGGATTCGATGTATTGACCGTCTGCGATTACACCACGCTCGAACCGCTCCCCGATCTTGCCGGTTACAAGGAACTTCACCTCGCCGCCTGGTCGCTCGGCGTCTGGGCCGCGGCCCGGGTGGCGAAAGGCGATTTCATCACTGCGACCGCCTTCAACGGCACCTTGCGTCCCGTGGACGCCAAGTTCGGCATCGCCCCCGAAATCTTCGCGGGAACCATCGCCAACTGGAACGAGGAACGCGCCCGCGAACGCTTTTTCGCCCGCGTCGGCAAAGATTGGAACCGGCCGGCGCGCTCCTGGGAATCCCAGCAAGCCGAGCTCGCCGCCATCGAAACAGCGGCAGCCGATCCGGTCCCCGCCAATCCCTTCAAGCTGGCCCTGATCGGAACACGCGACCGCATCATTCCGCCCGAAAGTCAGCGGCGTTTCTGGCAGGGGGTCAAAACCGAAGAAGTTGACGCGCCCCATTATCCCTTTGAACATATCGCATCCTTCGCGGAGATCGTGGAAATTGGTCGATAAACAGGAAATCCGCAAACGCTTCGCCCGCAGCCTCGGCAGTTACGACTCCGCGGCCGCGGTTCAACGCGATATGGCCGAAGCGCTCTGCGACCTCCTGACGCTGGCCACCGGCGAACGCCAGTTCGAAAAAATCGTCGAACTCGGCAGCGGCACCGGAATCCTCACCGATCTGGTGATGGAGCGGTTCGATTACGATTCGCTCACACTGATCGACCTGGTGCCGGAGTGCGAAGTTTTTCACCGCAACCGCCCCCGGACCACCTTCCGGGCGGGCGACATCGAAACGGCGGAGCTGCCGGAAGCCGAACTTTACCTCTCCAACGCCACCATTCAGTGGGCGCACGATCCCGAAGCGCTGTTGAAACGCATCGCCGGACAATTACAGCCGGGCGGACTTTTCGCCTTTTCCTCGTTCGCCCCCGGAACGCTGCGTGAAATCGCCGCCGTCACCGGCCACGGTTTGAACTATCTCACGCAACGGGAAGTGCTTGCGCTTCTGGAACAAACCGGCTTTGAACCCCTCGCCTGCCACGAGGAGGAATATACCCAATTCTTCCCCTCCCCCCTGGAGGCATTGCGGAGCTTGAAATCCACCGGCGTCACCGCCGTCGGGAGCGGCGAGCCGTGGACGCGCAAACGCCTCGCCGAATTCACCCGCTGCTATCTCGAACAATTCCAACAGCCCGAAGGCGACGTCTCCCTCACCTACCGGCCGCTGCTCTTCATCGCAAGGAAACGATTGCAATGATCTACTTCGTCACCGGAATCGACACCGACATCGGCAAAAGCATCGCCGTCGGCATGATGGCGCGCGATCTCCATCGGCGCGGGAACAATGTCATCACCATGAAGCTCATCCAGACCGGGAACGAAGGGTTTTCGGAGGATCTGCAAAAACACCGCGAGATGATGGAAGTCACCCCCTTCCCCGAAGACGCCGAAGGGCTGACCGCGCCCGAGATCTTCCGCTTCCCCGCCTCCCCCCACCTGGCGGCGAAGCTCGAGAACCGCCCCGTCGACCTCGAAAAAATCCGCGCGGCGGTGAAAACCCTCGCTTCGCGTTATGAAACCGTCCTTCTCGAAGGCGCGGGCGGCCTCGCCGTTCCGCTCACCGAAGACTGTCTTACCGTCGATTTCGCGGCGGAGCTCCAATGCCCCCTGATATTAGTCACTTCGGGGCGGCTGGGCAGTCTCAACCATACCATTCTCTCCATTGAAAGCGCCGCCCGGCGCGGGCTCGCCATTGCGGGCGTCGTCTACAACTGTTATCCGCCCGCCGACACCGTCATCGACGCCGATTCCCCGCGCATGATCGAAAAATACCTGGTCAAATACGGCCAGAAACCGATTCTGGTAAAACTGCCCTTCGCCGGGAAGCCCTATCCGGACGTTGATTTCAAGGAGCTCCTGCCGTGAAACAGATCGACCGCAAGTATCTCTGGCACCCTTACAGCTCCATTTCCTCTCCGCCGCCGGTGAATCTCGCCGTTGCGGCAAAAGGAACGCGCATCACCCTTGACGACGGCAAAGAGCTGATCGACGGAATTTCCAGCTGGTGGTGCATGGCGCACGGCCACAATCACCCGAAAATCGTCGAAGCGATCCAACGCCAGGCCGATACCCTCTGTCAAGTCATGTTCGCCGGCTTCACCCACGAACCGGCGATCGGGCTGGCGGAAGAGCTGGTCGCGGTCACACCGCCCGGCGTCAATAAAATTTTCTTTGCCGACTCCGGTTCCGTCGCCGTCGAGTGCGCCGCCAAAATGGCGATCCAATACCAGCACGCCGCCGGGCGCCCGGAGCGGAAGCGCCTCGCCGCGCTCCGGGGCGGTTATCACGGCGACACCGCGGGCGCGATGGCGCTCTGCGACCCCGAAGGAATGCACACGCTGTTCGACGGCTATCTGCAGAAAAATCTTTTCCTGCCCCTCCCCCGGATTCCCTTCGACGGCGAATGGGACGAAGCCGAATTCTCCCCCATGGCGGAGCTTCTCGAGCGGAATAAAAATGAAATCGCCGGGCTCTTCATCGAACCGGTCTTCCAGGGCGGCAACGGGATGCGGTTCTACCACCCCATGTATATGAAACGCCTGCGGGAAGCGTGCACCGAGCACGGAATCCTTCTTATCATCGATGAAATCGCCACCGGCTTCGGCCGTCTCGGCGAATTCTTCGGAGCCGACTTCGCCGGAATCGTCCCCGACATTCTCTGTGTCGGCAAAGCGCTCACCGGCGGAAGCATCACGCTCTCGGCCGCGATTGCAAGCGAACGGGTGGCGGAAACGATTTCGGGTACGCCGCCCGGCGTCTTCATGCACGGCCCGACTTACATGGCCAATCCGCTCGCCTGTGCGGCGGGTGTCGCCTCGCTCCGGCTGTTCCGTGAATACGACTGGCGGGGCAATGTGAAAGCCATCGAGGCCCGGCTGAAAGAAGAATTGGAAGAAGTGAAAAATCATCCGAATGTCCGCGACGTACGGGTGCTCGGCTCGATCGGAGTCTTGGAGCTGGTCAAAATGCCGACGCTCGACCGCGTGCAAGAGATTGTGCTGGAGCACGGCGTCTGGTTGCGCCCTTTCGGACAATGGCTCTACGCCATGCCGCCCTTTGTTGCGACAGGAGAAGAGGTCGCCCGGATCGCCGAAGCGATGAAGCAACTGATTTGAGTAGGGAGGCGGAGCCGACCGGGTCCAGGGCCTTTCGGCCTTGGTGCGGTTTCCAAAGGGTGCACAACCCTTTGGCGGAGTTTGCGGCGTAGCATCAAGTTTTCTCGCGCGCCGGTGACGCTGAAAAAGGAAAATTTCGCCAGAAATTTTTCGCCACCAGGCGGGCGACGGTCTGCTTTGACCGTCAGGTCAAACAGACCCCGACCCCTGTCAGGCTCCCACGATTCTGCGGTCTGATAAGTCCAATACTCTTCACTTAACTGGTAATGCCATTTTTTGACCACGAAATACACGAAAAACACGAAAGGGGAGAGGGAAAAATTTCGTTTTGATTTTTTTTCGTGTATTTCGTACTACTATCTTGAAACTTTTTGTTTTTCAGCAACAATTTTACGATTCAAAATCGCATAAGAGATTTATTTTAAATGCGTTATGAAAATGCCATCACGTTACTGATGAATATGCAAAGGTTCCCGGATGCAGCAACGCGCTGCCGTCTTGAAAACTCGCTGCGCTCATTTTGCAAGACAGCGCTTTTGCTGAGCGGATGATCGAGTACGCCGCTTCGCGGCTACCGTTTCGCGGCTACCGTTTCGCCCGTTGGAGACGGGCGACCAACGCTTTCGCCGTTGGATCACGACCCCACGATGGTGGGGCTTTGTGCCGCCTTCGGCGGTTTTTTTCTTTTTTCTTTTTTAGTGGTAGATCACCAGCGCCGCCGCGTAGTCGCACCCCTGTGCCAACGTCGCCCCGTGCGGAATCCTCGCATCCAGGTAAAGCGTATCCCCCTTCACCATCCTTCGCGAATTCTCCACCCCGCCAATCGCGTAATCCAACTCGCCTTCCAGCACAAGGAAAAATTCCTGGCTGTCATGCTGCAACAACTCGCGGCGCCTGTCGCACGGCCGGTACTCGATGAAAAATGGATTCATCACGCGGTCCGTCTTCTCAAACGCCAACGCATGGTAAATCATCCCGAACTCCGCACCCTGGTTGCGGTCGATCAACTCCCCCTCACCCAACCGGCCATACACATATTCCGGACTCGCATTCTCACGACGGAACAACTCGATCATCTCAACACCAAGAGCCGCAGCCACAAGATTCAACGCACGAAGCGAAGCGCCCGTACGGAAATTCTCCAACCGCGAAATATATCCCTTCGACAACCCGCTCCGAGCCGCAAGCTGGTCGATCGTGAGCTGCTGCTGCTGACGCAATAAACGGATCTTCTGGGCAACATTGACTAAGTCCATAAATCATGATTCCTTCCAGAGGTTTACAATAATGTTTCCCCCCATGAAAGTCAAATTAACTTCAGCAGAAATCAACGTATTGATGGGCGAGCCTGGCCGGCTTGCCCTTGAGGCCGATCCGCAGGAAATGATTCAGCTTCACCTTGCGGCGCTCCTCGATGATCCGGTCGGCGTAAGTAGGACCGATCCCGGGAACCCGGAGCAACGCCTCCCGGTCGGCGTAGTTGACCTTGACCGGAAAGAATTCCGGGTGCGAATCCGCCCAACGCTGTTTCGGGTCGCGCTCGAGATCGAGGTTGCCCAGATCGTCGAACTCAATCTCGTCCGCCTTGAAATCATAGCGCCGCAACAGGAAATCCGCCTGGTAAAGCCGGTGTTCCCGCGTCAGGCGGTCGTGATTCGACAGGATCAATTTCATACTCTCCGGATTCGGCGCAATCGGAATATCCGTCCCCGGCTGGAAAGCGGAAAAATAAACCCGCTCGAACCGCAACCGGTCGTACACCGCCGCCGTGTAACGCACCAGCTCCCGGTCGTTCTCGTCGGCCGCACCCACAATGAACTGCGTGGAGCATTTGATCTTCGCGTAAGGACTCCCCTTGCGCGTCTGGTCGGCAATAAAACGCAGCGGCCGGACAAGGTCGTTCTCGAAACTCTTGTAATCCGAGAGCTGCCGGAAATAACGCTCGCCCGGAGCCTCGATGTTGAGAGAAACCGCCGTGGCCAGCTTCAGCGCCTCCATGATCGACGCCTCCGAAGCCCCCGGGATCACCTTCAGATGAATGTATCCGCGATAACGGTATTTTTTACGCAGGATCGAAGCCGCGTCAATCAACAGCCGCATCGTGTTGTCAGGCGAACCGACGATTCCGGAACTCAAAAAAATTCCGAGCATCCACTGTTTGTCAAGCTGGTTCATAAACGCCCTCGCCGTCTCATCGGGAGAAAGCGAACAACGCCTCACATTCCCCTGATGGCGCAACGGACAGTAACGGCAGTCACTCGAACAGGCGTTCGACAGCAGCGTCTTGAACATGATCCCATAACCGCCCGCCTGAAGCGGAACCGGGTAAAGCCAGCTGCCGTCGAGTTTCCGTTTGCGCCGCTCCTTGTCGCCGGAACTGCAAGCACAGGCGAGGTCGAAGCGGGAGTCCTCGGCGAGGTGGATGAGTTTATCGATTGTGTTCATCGGGCTATTTCCCCGGCGAGAACACGGAAGGAAGTACAATCCGGATGCTTTTCGCATCTCCGCGCAACAGCGAAATCAACAGCTCCGCCGCCGCCTCGCCCGCCTCGCGGCGCGGCAGCGCCACCGTCGGCCAGTCGGCAAACGCAAGCCCGTCGCAACCGACGATCAACGGAGAAATTCCGCGTTCGGCAAGCACCCCGCGCACCTCCGGCACCTGGTGGTCGCCCGAAACGAAAACCGCGTCCGGCACCGTGCGCAAAAGAAGCTTCCGCATCGCCTCCGCCGCCGCCCCCGGCAACGGCCTGGCATGTTCCGCCTCAAACGCATCGCAAGCCGCCCGGAAAGCCTGAAACTTGTTGAGCAGTTTCGGATTTCGTGCCGCCACCGTTTCACCGATAAAGGCGATCCGTCGACAACCCATCTTGCGCAAGTAATCCACCGCATCCCGAATTCCGGGGCCGTAATCAAAACAAACCTGCGGGAAACTTTTGTCCGCAACCTCATCCCCCGCACTGACCGCCGGAACTCCCTGCTCCCGAACCAATTTTAAAAAGTCCGGCTGCGTGATCCCCAGAAGCAAACGCCCCGCCGAAGCACTGAATTGAAAGCCTCCCGTGTCAAGCCCACCCGTCGCATCGTCCGCCGTCAACCGCGTCAAAACCGGCCGGTAATCGGCATCCAACAACCGGGAAATACAACCGCTCCAGATATCCCCCCAGAAAGGATGCTCGAACAAACCCGAATACCCCTCGAACAACACCTCGATCTGAGAGTTGGAAGTATTGTTGAGCACAAAAGTACCCACCCCGCGCTTACGCCCGAGACGCCCGGAATCCACCAGCTGATTGACCGCCTTGTTGATCGTCTTGATATTGACGCCGAACTCCACAGCCAAAACAGCGCCCACAGGAAAACCGGTATTGTAAAAACCACTGTCAAGCCGGCGTTCCAGCTCAACAACGATATCACCCTGTTTGTAAATACTCCGTTTCAACCACCCAAGTCTCCTTCATGGTATTATATCTGAAAAACCACAAAATACAAGAGCCTTATCAGAAAAAAAGTCTCCGCAAATCAAACGCACTGGGAATTGAGGCTCCGCCTCAAACTCCGCCAAGGAGCGCTTCGCCTCCTTGGAACCTCCGACCGGCAGGGTGCCGGTGCCGACGCACTTTTCGCTTCGCGAAAACTGCTGACAAATTTTTCGGGGGTAAAAGTGGGCTGGTAGTCAAGACACCGAGGGGCTTAGAAGCGCCTGGCCGGCCCCGCGTTGGTATTAAGGGCGCGCTGTGGGCGGCTGCGCCTGCTCCGTGCGATGCTTGCAACGTTGTT